>PUMT01000016.1 GCA_003551495.1 Bacteroidota bacterium | reverse complement strand
ACCTACACCTTTGAAGGCACGCTTACCCTGCCCGAGGGCATTGTCAACCCGGATGATCTTACCGCCGAGGTGGATGTGATCGTGGAGGAAGAGCCCGACCTGGTGATTGTCTCCGTGGAGGCCCTGGATGATATCATTGTAGATTACGGCACGGCCCTTGACGATGTACCGCTGCCCGAGGCCGTGCAGGTAACCCTTGACGACGATTCAACTACCGACCTGGACGTAACCTGGGACGGGGGCACTCCGCCTTACGATGGACAAGAGGCCGACACCTACACCTTTGAAGGCACGCTTACCCTGCCCGAGGGCATTGTCAACCCGGATGATCTTACCGCCGAGGTGGATGTGATCGTGGAGGAAGCATCTGAAACCACATATTCAGTGAGCTTTCATGTCGTAGGAATTGGAGGTAGCCTAATCGCAACAGTGGAGGGAGCGCAGATTGACTCCGGCGACAACGTTGATGAAGGCAGCGAAGTGATCTTTGAGGCCCTACCGGACGACGAATACCAGGTGCTCAAATGGACCCTCAACGGCCATGCAATCGAGGACCATACCGAACTGACCTACACCATCGACAACCTCGAACAGGAGATAAACATTGAAGCCTTTTTCGCTCCAATAATTCACCATGGTGAAAACAATGAAGAGCATATAACAATCTGTCAATATGCATGGGAATCTTTCCGTATCGAGGTAGATGAACAGTCTTTTGATGAAATCAACTGGGAAATTGCAGAGGGCGATGCCAGTCTCATGACAACCTACTGCCCAAGAAAGATTTGGGTCCGGGTTGGAGAAGAAGGATTCACAATCGATGTCACGCTAAGTAATCACTATGGTCAACAAGCAAGAGGATCAAAAACCATTGAGGTCTGTCAAACACCACCACCAGAAGAAGCAATTATAGTCAAAAAAAGTGAAAACATTCTGCTGGTTGACCAATCAGAGGACATGGAAGTATATGAGTCTTATGAATGGGGTAAGTTTGATAAATTAAGTCTGGAAAGAACCATAAAGGGTGATAAGCAGTTCCAGTATTTTGATGATGGTGTTCAATCAGATAAATATTACTACTACGTGATAACAACAACTGAAGACAATGACTGTGCCAGGTGGAGCTTCTATAATGGTCCGGAAACAAGTTCCACGCCAGATATAGTTACAGATGTCAATTTCAACATCTACCCTAACCCGTTAAATGTTGCTGAGACTTTAACATTATCCTGGAAAGACATCAGTTCACGTGCTGCCCAGATTCGAATAACCGATTTGTCTGGCCATGTCATATTTCACAAACAGTTTACCATTAAAGAATACAGCAATATGCTGCACATATCACCGGGTAATCATCCACCTGGACTTTATATTCTTTCATTGCACTTGGAAGGACGGAATTTACAGGAAAAACTAATTATTCAATAATTATGGAAATGCTTAGACGGTTTTTTATGTTAACTCTATCTCTCCTGTGCCTGTTTAGTTTTATGGGCGCCAAAGGAGCAACAACAGAGGATGATCGTATGCAAATAGTTAATGACCTTGTAGAGGAGTACAACGAATCCTTTTTGTTATCTGATGGAATAGGGAATTTCAGGAAATCGACTGCAGAAACGTTTAAGCATTTATTTCATGAAAATGCACAACATGTGAATTTTTTTGCTAAAAGCCGCAACTATTTAATGAAAACGGATATTGAAACATATATTCTAAACATGCAGGAGCTTTTTCAGAACTATGAATTACTTAGAACTAGTTCTAGTTATGAGATCATAAAGTTTGAAAATATCTTTAATAATCACTACGAAGCTATCGTTCGGGTCGAAAGTGACCTGAGTATATGGCCCAGGAAAGAAGAAGACCATTCTGAACAAGGCACTTATAACCCAGAAAATGATGTCCAGTTTGAAATTATTATTCAGCTTGATTTTGAAAGAAAGAATTATCAAATAAGAAGCGTTCAGCTTAAAAATCCTGAGTTTGTTAACTTAACTTTTCGGCTAGTAGACTCTGACCGAAGGACAATACCCTTGCAGCAAAGAATAGGATTTGAAATCATAAGTGATCGAAAACATGAACCGATAACTCGTTATCGGACTTCTGATCAGGAAGGAAAAGTTCTGTTAAGCAATATTCATAGAGATGATTTACTCCAAATAAAACCTCCTGAGGATTTTAAATTTGTCATGGAAGAAGAAAAAACTGCAGGTGAATGGTACAGCATACCTGAAAATCAAAGATCACTATATCTCCAGGAAAAAAAAACCATTGATAAAATTATAGAAGCCTTCAGGTCAAGATCTCAAATACATTTTTCAGGATCAATGGGTTTGGAATCCGGGTTTACCTTCCAGCCCTATCCTGACACAAACATTTCCGGAAACAATGCCGATATCTCCATGAGGACGTTTTCTTTTCTCTATGCCTATAGATTCCTGGTGAAAGACAACTATGAACTTGCAATAGGTTTAGGTGCTGTCAGGACAAGCATGGATATAACTACGGAAATCAACAGCATAGAGCACGTGCCAATGGAGTTCACAGACATTGATGATCATACTTTTAAATTGATTCTCAAGTCATCAGAAATTGACGAGTCATTTAATCAGACATCCTGGGACATACCACTGCTTCTAACCTATAGATGGTTTACCGGTTTGTCAGTTATTCATTCTCTGGATTTGACAACCAATATAGCGCTTAACATTAACCAGGACATTTCCTTTTCAGCACAATATAAAAAAACAGCCAAGGGCCATTATGAGGAGTGGAACTGCACACTGGAGAATATAACTTCTTATGGGTTTATTAACAACAAGCCGGAAGAATACGATGGACAAGTTAAAGACAGCAAAAACACCATAAGTTACGGTTTACAAATAGCAGCCAACATTCCTTTGTTTAGAAACAATTTTTTTCTGCAAACAAGCATAGGATACCAACGAAAACCGTCGATGGGTAATCAAAATGCCTGGTCCGAAATGATTGAATATACCGGCAATCCAACATATGACTTCATTCCTAGTATGTCAGTAGGAACATATGATATTGGAAGCTTCACAGCAGGGTTTGGGTTTATGTACATATTTTAACATGTAATTGATTATGCTACTAAGAAACAAATCATACTTTTTTATCCTGGCATGCCTCTTCCTGACGGGTGTCTCAGGGATTCTATTGTCGCAACCTGCACTACATAAAATTATTCATCAAGATAGTGCTGCAGCAATGAATGTTTCAGACACTCTTCCTAATCCAGAGGAATTAGATACAATCAATCAAACCAATGATAGCATTGGTTCGCATGAAACAGATTCAGTAGCTGAGCCACAAGCCCAAACATGGAGAGCTGATTTTTACAAAGATGGCTTTCCTATCAAAAATGATACGATAGTAAGCATTGAGGTTGAGGTTTTCATGAATCATGAGCTTTTATTTGCAGGACAGGTGGCCCCTCAGAAGATAAATGATACATTAAGGGCTTTGGAAGAAAAGCATAATGATCATAAAACAGTGGAACTGATACTATTAAACAGAAAGTTCGACCGATGGCTCATCCACTGCGATGATCAATCACAATATCATCAATCTGAAGAAGTGTCATTGCTATTCTTCCCCGGCGAGACAAAACATTACAAGGTTGAGTTGAGTGAAGCAGAACAAGAAGTAAGGGATCACCATGTTTATTATATCGCCATTAGTGGATGGCAAGAAAGCAAACGAGATATATTAAATTTTTTGGATAGTACAGCATTAACGCTTGAAGACCCATTTCTCGTTTACTTTTATGGCCCAACCAAATCTGCTATCATTATAAACCATAATAGCAGTGAAGATGAGCGGGCGGAGTTAAAATCAGGAATCACTGAAACAACAGAGGCCCCTAACAGCCCTTCCGGTGAACTTACAAGATTAAATAATGAATTGAACAATCTTTTTGCCAACAGTAATTATTTGCCCAGGCTCTATGTGCATCTGATCTTAAGTGAAAGTACCTTTAATGTTCTTAATACCAATTTTATTTATCCACTTTTGGCCAGTATCTCTAAAAGAATGGAATCGATGGATTTGGCTGCACCTGAAGTAACATTTGTATCTGATTTTGACATTCAAGAAGTAGTTGATGAAAACGAGGAAGTAAATTGTAAATACATCAAGTTACCAAACACCCAATAAATAATAAAACCATGATGAAAAGGGAAAAAAACTTAGTATCAACATTTGTATTCTTATTATGCTTTGCGACACAAAGCTTGGTTTTTTCTGATGAAATTAAGCTGATGCCTTCAAAGTATGAAAATCCGCACAAAGACTTGGATATACGGCCAGACGGGCCTGGTGTGCAAGAAGGATGGCGACCCTGGTATGTAGTCGTCATTAATGATGGTGCCCAAACAACTACAACACCCGGTGGAAGTCAACCACACTCCGAACTGAGATTTGGTGATTATTTTTGGGTACTTGAGGAAGATGGACGTTTCCTGAGAATAGTCCGCGACCCCCGGCCTTCCGATAGGCAACTTAGTCCTGCAGCAGAAGAAATGGGGTGGGTCAGCAAAAACGATTTGTTAATGTGGTATTTTGCCTTGGAAAATCCTGAAACCGGAATAAGCTTAAAGGGTATGATTCTTAATACGGTAAGGGCTCTTCAGGATCAAACTGACATCGATTTTACGTCGGTCAGAGCATATAATGATCCTGGACTCACCCAGCCAACTGACTATGAAGCCAGGCTTTTTGAAATATTCCATGTATATCAGTATTCTACTGACAGAAATGCGGTTTTAATAGGGCGACGGCCATATTTTAATGTTGGTCATTTGCGCGCTGAAGGCACCTATGGCGGCCTGGTAGGATGGGTGGACCGGGACCGTATCCTAGAATGGGATCACCGCGTTGCCATAGAACCCAACCACGATGCACAGGCAGTAAATGAACGAATGCAGCAAAACATTCGTACTAGCGTCATGTCAATGTCAACAGATCAAAATAAAAAATGGGCTTGCGCTGAAGATTTTAAATACGGAAGAGACCTCACCAATGATTGCGAGGTGGTATGGGATGCCGATATATTTGATGATGATGGCTCATTTGAAAGGCCCAGTGGCTATTGGAGAAGATTTCCCGTAGTTGGTGATTACGATGATGAGATCTATGAGGTAATGGTAATGGGTGAAATGCAGGGACGTCTTGGCTCCATTGACGACCAGGTAAGTATAGCTGTGAGGGCCGAGTTAAACAGACTGATAGAAAAATACAGAAATGTCAACGTTGTTTTTGCAGTAGATGGCACAAATAGCATGCAACCTTATTTTGAACCGGTAGTTAATTCCATTGACAACATCGTTGAGATCTTCGAAGGTCAAGCCGACGATTCCAAGACCCTCCGTTTTGGATATGTCGTATATAGAGATTTTCTCGAAAGAGATAGACTACTAGAACATATGCCACTTACAACAAATAGCGATCAGGTAATGGCTCAACTCAGGCAAGTAGAAGCCCGCGATTTCTTCGATAGATACGCTCACGAATCTATGTATTACGGGTTGTCCAAAGCCTTTGAAAAAGTTTTTATTGATCCCGACGAAACCAATATTTTGATCCACGTTGCCGATGCCGGAAGCCACAGCCGGGATGATCCAAGCTATGTTCCGCAAGAGGTAGTTGTGGACCTGATGACAGAATTTGGCTGTTTCTATATTGCCTATCAGTCGCATCACACACAGGATCACCAGGCTTATCGCGATTTTCCCATCCAGGTTAGGGAGATCATGAGAAATGCAAGCGAAGCCATGTACGAGCAGTGGCGCACCATTGGCGGAGACGAGTTGTTTCCCGAACAGCCTGCATTGGTTACAGACGGAAACATTAATAGAATTGAGAACGGGATTCCCATGGTGCTGATAGATACCCCATTTGGAAGCAGATTTGACTATGATCTATTAGCCAATGAAATCACCCAGGCAATAGTAGAAATCGATCAATACAACGACTATGTCATTGAGAGGCTGAGAGATATTTTAGAACGCGGCAAGGGATTTCAGGTGGCTACCGGTGAAAGTCAGAGCAGGTATACCAATTCTTTTGCCCCGGGTGTTTTGGAAGCACTCAGAAGAATGGACATCGATTATGAAGATTTGAGGAACTTCTACGAGGAGAATGTTGAGCTCGTTTTTGAAGGGTATACATCGAGGTCCCATGCAATGTTAAACAGCTCATTGTATAAACCTGTCGTGTTGCTTACTGCCAGGGAGTTTACTTCCATTTACAACCAAGTTAGCCGCCTGGATAGGGCAACACAGGGTTCTGGCGAAGTTAGGACCATGCTTTATGAGACATGGATAGAAATACTAAGGCGGCATGTTGGTGCTGGTTCCGAAATAGATGACAATATATCTCTTGAGGAAGCAACGGCCATGGTTTTTGGTATTCCCATGCGCGCAGGAATGTTAAGGCAGATTCCGCTGAAAAACATCATGGACCCCTCTGTTTTCCCCGATGCAGATCTTCGCAGATATGTTCAACAAATCCAGCGCAGAGCAAATTTACTGGAAAGCATCTTGAATCAAAGAGATTATGAGTACTCATTTATGTCAAATGACATCAAGTATTATTGGATCGGTATAGACAAGCTACCTTAATAATGAAAGTTCTTTTAATGTAAGATCACAATTTCTATTGAATGATATATAAAATCAAGAACCTTGAATGCTCATACGCAGGAAACAATGTCGTGCTTTCTGTGCCTGATTTAATTATATCTCCGGGACAAATTGTTGTTGTACTCGGAAAATCCGGCTATGGCAAAAGCACTTTACTGGAAACCCTCGCATTAATGAACCATACCATCCACAAAGGTGAAGTGTCGTTCTTTCCACCTTCTATGGGAGGGAAACTGCAATACGAGCTTTCAAAAATTTGGGACATCCAAAATGGCAACGAAGCAGCCAAAATACGCGCAGCACATTTTAGTTTTATCTTTCAGCAAACAAATTTGATGCCTAATTTCACTGTTTATGAAAATATTTACATCACTAAAATGATTCAAGGTTTTCCGGAGGCTGTGTGCCGTAAAGAAACAAGTGACATTCTTGATCGCATTGGCCTTTCCTCGTTTGAATCAAACCGGAAAGTGACTGAGATCTCAGGCGGTCAAAGACAGCGTGTAGCCTTTGCCAGGGCCATTATCTCATCTTTCGATGTTTTATTTGGTGATGAACCTACAGGTAACCTGGATGAGGTTAACGCCAAAGAGTTGCTTACCGTGCTGGCTGACTTTATTCACGACAAAAGCAGGGAGTTTCCAACCACTGCAATTATCGTTACTCATAACATTGAAATGGCCATTGAATTTGCAGATTCCATTATTGTCATTAACAAAGATAATAATGCCGGATTCATTAATCCTTCGGGTGTATATTCAAAACAAAAGATGAAGGGTGAAACAATATGGAAGCACGGCACGGAAAGCTTAAATGAATCCGCATTCACCAGTTACCTTAGAAGCCAGTTTTTCTCGATTTAGGATATGGACACACAAAAGGAGTTTTTCAGGTTATTTTATAAACGCGAGCTTAATCCTTTAATGGGTAAAGCCTGGTCAAATATGTGGATCCTGGCTATTATGCTGTTCATAACCTTCACAGTTATTGGATTTGCGGAAGGGAGCCTGAGGTACTTGGAGAGAAAAATTCAAGACCCTTTCATTAATTGGGTAAATATCATCCCAGGTAATGTTAGCTATTTTGACATTCAAGAAATCATTGAGGAGCTTAATAGTGATTCCATAAAAAACATCTATGGCCTTAATAACGTAATCGGTTATAATAAGCAACAGTTTAATTACTATGATTACAAAGATATTCTTGAGTTTTATCAAACGGAGGAACTGGACACCAACAAGCTGTTTCCAATACCTGGTCGTACCATAGAATACGATGACCCGGTAATTAAAGAGGTGTTTGCTGACAACAACAGGTTATCTGGCCGGGCTTTAACAGAACAATCAGACATTGGTCTGATTATTACTCGAGATGAGCTGGAAAAGCTTAACTATCCTCTTAACACCCCTTTCATTTGGATGGATCTTCCCTCCTATAGTCAAGAAGCGGATGGCAACATCTTGCGTTCGGCAGTCCCTTTACCGGTTAAAGGAGTTGTAGAAACACTTCCCGGGCTTGCGGGCATGGCCTCATCCGCCTATTTCTTCCAACAAAGAGCACACGAGGTTCGGGGGAACCCTTTTAATCCATACCAGGATCAAAATCTCATACTAGCTCTTACAAACATGGAAAGACAGGAGGTAAATGCTTTTATTGAGAAATTAGAGTCATATCTTGCAGAAATACAAGATGAATTACCATATAAAACCGGAAATATTTGGCAGAGGGATCAGAGGACCGGGGAACAAGCAGAACATGTGCGTGTTCACATAAGCATGGGGTCAAGGAACGTGCATAGGGATTTTCTTGATGAACTGTTTTTCAGGATTTATAACAGCGAAAGATTTGCGGATTACCGCAACCAGCTTTACCTTATGTATGATTACGAAAGACGCCTGAGAGATTACAGTCCAATTATTGGATATGATCGTATAGCTGTGAATTTTTCAACCTTGGATTACCTGAGACCTTTCAGCATAATGATTAATACAAATTATGACCTTCGTCTTGACATGGCCCAGGTTGAAAGCAGGGAGAATTACAATTTTGTCAGCAGGCTTACTAGTATCATTTCTTATGTACTGATCGGATTCTCAATTTTAAGCATCCTGCTTTTTGTTGGCCACCTCTTAAAAAAACACCTGGAGAGCATAAAGAGGAACCTTGGTACTTTCAAAGCATTTGGTTTGTCCAACAAGGTTATGATTCGTGTATATGTAATCATTGTGCTTTCAATAGTTGGCGCTGCAACAGCAATTGCACTTGCTGCAGCAGCATTATTTGGGTATTCAGGAGGCATGCGGCTTATTTTAAGCCTTTTCTCAAATCATTTTGAAGCGGAAGCTTATTTTTCATTATACAGTAGTTATCTGTTTGCAGCATTGGTTTTCTTATGCATATGCTACATTATTGTGCTGGGCATGATAACAAGCAGAATTTTAAAACAGTCACCGGGAAATTTGATTTACGAAAGAGCTTAACCGATTCATTCATCCACAAATACAAATAACCATGAAAAAAACACATCTAATTTTCGCCGTTTCTTTGTTGATGTGTGCTTTAGCATTTAACAAGCAGGCTCTATCACAAAACGTTTTTATAGAGGTTGAAGACGGAAATTCTTACAGGCCCATAGGGGATGTCAGAATTACTTTTGAATCGGAAACAAACACCTTCACGTTTATGTCGGATCCAAGAGGAACGTTACATGAAAATGTTCCAAGAGGTCTCTATGCAATAACTTTTTTTCGTGAAGGATATGAAACCAAAACCATCGAGGGTTTTCAGGTAAGTGCTCAAGTACAAACACTAAGTGTGGCATTATATCCCGGAGAAGCAGCAGAGGACCGGGTTACGGGAGTAACCGCAACAACTGGTCCTGACTTACCTGCTGATCTGTTCAACAAGAACGATCGAAGATTTTTTCTGGATGCAGGGTTTCAGGCAGGAAATGTACCCATGTTCAATTTTGGGGCAGCCTACGTTTTTGACCAACCCTATATTATGTTATCTTTTTCATTCCTCAACGAAAGTTACCAAAGCGACTTTTTTGTTTCACCTGCAGAAACCTATCAGATCAGTTTTTATGACATTGCGCTAGGAGCCGGCTATGAACTTGAATTATCAGGAATCAGCTTAGGAAATAGCTCATTATTTATAAGCCCACTTTTTCAGGCGGGTATAGAATTATCAAACACCCAGGATCTGTTTGCTGAATCCATTGATTACCTGATAAACTATTTCATTAAACCACAAGTTCTTATTGGAATTAATTATGGCAGAGCTGATTTTTATATATCAGGCAACTATATGCATTGGTTAACTTCGGGCATGACCAGCGAAAGGTACGGACTTGAAAACGCAGCTACCGGAGATACTATCGAATGGGAGCCTGATCTTTTTAAAGGAAGAAAAGGATACAACACACAATTAGGAATACGATTAAGCTTTTAGAATGAAACTTTATCTACCTATTATCTGTCGGGTATGTTAACAGTATTTTTCAGGTGATAGCATTACTGTTTTAATCCATTTATAAACCAAAACAAAAAGTTATGATGAAAAAATTAAGTCTCACAGCAATGTTCGCTCTCTTTCTGATGATTGGGGGTTTATGGGCACAGCAGGATTCCACTCTTTTAAGAGTAATGCAGAATCCACACATGCTACAAGGTCAAGCTGTTACGGTTCAGGGAATCGTTGACAGTTACATCCCAATTGAACAATACTATCCGGATGACAGACCTGACCGAACGGTGGTTTACATTTTAAGAGGTGATTTCAACAACAGGGTTGTCGTTGTAAGTCACTTGGAAACACCCGAAACAAACACCAAGTACAGGGTCACAGGTCATTTTCAACAGTCTCAGTATCCTGACGCAGATTGGGAAATAATTGAAACCCGAAGAGCTACAGTCCCAATTCCGCCTGATAATGATGTTGTTGATGATGATGACTGGTGGGCTAAATACGGCATTATAGTGCTTATAGGTGCCGGTCTTTTAATTGTAGTCATTATCGTTCTTTTGATTATTGCACTGAGCACACCAAGGACCAAGGTCATTCACGCTCCAAGCGAGAGGCAGGAGGAGTCAACAAGTAAACCTAGCACTAAAAGGGATCTTCACACCGTGATAATAAAAACCGATCCTCCTAAAACAATGCGCTACATGCCAGGTCAGTTGGAAATAATCAGTGGTGAAGACAAGGGCAAGTCCTTTAAAATGGTTGGACATCCAACGGACAAGGGAAGTGTAACAACATTGGGCAGAGCCGAAGTTACAGGTGAAAGAGGTTACTCACACATTCAGCTTAAAGATCAAACAGTTTCACGTAAGCAGGCCGAAATCATTTACAGAGATGGAAAAATCATGCTGAAAAACCTGAGCGAAACGAATTACACTCAAGTTAACGGTGTAGACGTGAAACCCAACGAGGTAGTTGAACTTGCTCCTGGATCAATAATTCGCACAGGTGCTATAGAATTTAAATACAGCAACTGATTAAGACATTATAAAATAAGTTACAATGATTGATTGCAAAATCGTTTTTTATTTTGTATTATTTGTATTTTAACAAAATCTTTAGCCACAAAATAGCAATCCAATGGATGTAACTTATTATTCGCTGGTGGAAAAGGGGAAGCGGGCCAAAAACGAGGACGCTGTTATTACAATGCGCCTCGGTCCCAATACCTTCTTTTTTGCCGTGGCTGACGGAATGGGCGGTGTAAAAGGTGGTGACATAGCAAGCAATTTAATACTTGACAATATTAAAATCTTGCTGGAGCAGCACTTTACCGACCAATCCGTCAGCCATTCATCATTAAAGTTTTTGCTGGAACAAGTTTTCCATACTGCTAATAAAAGTCTCGCTGAGTATATCAAGACTAACCCCGAATATAATGGAATGGGCACAACCTTAGCTGCACTCCTGATTCATGAGGACCAATATGTTTGGGGAAATATTGGCGACAGTAGAATCTATGTAAGCGCAAATGGCGATGTTTGCAGAATTACCAATGATCATAATATGCTGGAAGACAAACAGGGGAGTGACATACCGTCTCATTACGCCATTGCAAATAAATTGGGAAATGTTCTGACAAGAGTAATTGATGGTAGCTTTGAAAATGCCGACCTTTTTCCCGCGCGGGAACCCTACCGGATCATCAATAATAACACGATTTGGATTATTTGCTCCGATGGTTTGATCATTAATAAAGCTGAGGATTACAATGAGTACCTGGGCAGTCAGCTAAACAAAAAGGACAGCCTTAAAACGATTGCGCAGCGATTGGTCAGGGAAGCCCTGAAAAATGGCTCCTCTGATAACATTTCCGTCATCCTGGTGAAAGCTCAAGTATTAAAAAGCGAGACAAGTAAAGAGACAATCAGGATAAAACCAAATAAGAGACAACGTAAGGGGCCAAGGCTCTTGCTGATTGCGATTACAGCACTGGCAATTATTGCATTGGGTTTATTTGTGCTGGATTATTTTGACATCATTTCGTTAAGGGAAATTAGCAAGAAAGGAATGAGTTTGATCAATATTATAAGAGAAAAGGCACTGAGCATTCTGCAACGTTTTACAGGTTAAGTACTTTTGATTTTATTATTGAGGCTCCTATTGATACCATTTCTCAGTTTGATCTCTAATCAGTAGCGTTTCTCAAACACAACTAATTACTTTTTACATATGAACCCTACAGGTACCCATATAAAATGCCCTCATTGCAATGAGTTTATATTTTACGACTCAAACATTTGCCAGTATTGTAATAAGCTTATTAAAGAAAAACCGCAAAATTCTCACCAGTCAGATCTTTTGACGTTCATAAAAAATGAATTAAAGGAAAAATATGAAATCTATGAGATTATTGGCAAAGGGGGAATGGCATCAGTATATAAAGCCAAGCAAATCAACCTTGATAGAACAGTCGCACTAAAGATAATTCACCAAAACATGGTCCACGACCAGGAGTTTGTGGCTAGGTTCCTGGAAGAAGCAAAAATCAGTGCACAGTTATCTCATCCTAACATTGTCAACATTTATGACTTTGGAAAGGTAGGCGAAATATATTATATCAGCATGCAATTCCTTGATGGTCGCGATCTTTCCAAAATCCTCCAGGAAAAGAAAACGCTGCCCCCGGAAGTAGCTGTAACGTATGCAAAGGAAATTGCCAATGCCCTTTATTACATACACAATAAAGGCTATTTGCATCGTGACATTAAATCATCCAATATATTTATAACTGCTGATAACAAACCTGTTATTACGGATTTTGGGATTGCCTACCATGCTGGTTCAACTGCCAAAACCGTAGCAGGCACATTGCTAGGCACACCTGAATACCTTAGCCCTGAACAAGCCGCAGGAAAAGAGGCAACCCCTGCAAGCGACTATTACAGCCTGGGTATAGTTCTATATGAATGCTTGACAGGCCAATTGCCTTTTTCGGATACGAACCCGGCTGTGACCATCAGCAAAATCACCAACGATACTCCTAAAAAACCTGCCAGCATAAATCCAAATATTCCCAAACAAACCGAAGGACTCATATTGGGTCTGCTAAGCAAAAACCCTGATAAAAGAAACGTTCACATAAAAACACTCCTGGAAAGTAAAGACATTCAGGTATCACGTCCCATTAAACAAAAAGCCGCAAGAAAGACTAATTCACTTCGCATTACTGCTATAATAATCTTATCAATACTTTTGATTGGTATTATTGCCACCATGGTCTACATTACCATGCCCAGAACACATCAGATTGGCGATTTATTTCGAGAACAACCCACGCTGCAGCCACCACCTTATGATCATCAGCATGCTATCGAATCTCGGGAAACAGCTCCATTACCGGAAACAAGGATAACAGATAGCCCGGCAACTTCACCTGCACCAACACCGGACCCCCCATCACCCCGACCTGAACCCGATACAGAGCCAGTAGCTCCTGTTACTTTGCCGGATGTGGTTGATCAAATTGAAAGCAATATGATCAACTTTGGTGATTTCAAGATCATGTCGACCCAAGTGACTCGTGAAATATGGGAGAAGGTTCGTGAATCAGATACTGCAAACGAAGTTAAACCAGCGAGCAATGTAATCAGAGGTAGGGGAAGATATATAAACAATGCCACCTATGCCGAAATTCAAAAATTTTTTAATGCACTGAACAGATTGCAGGGCAATCCATATCATTACGACCTTCCCAGCCATGGCGAGCTGAGAGAAAGCAAAAATGATGCAAGCCACGTGCAATTAACCGGTGAAGTCAATATGGGCTTAATTATGTACTTGAATCCTGAAAGCAGACTTGGAATTGAAAACTATATTGGCAGAAATCAAGAGCCACAGTATATTAGCGAAGGCCTTGAAATAACATTTAACATAGTAAGACGAAAAAATTAACTATCTTTTATCAAATTACAATGGAAAAACTTTTGTAAATACTAAATGGATCGGAAATGATTAAAATCAAGTGCTTCATACCAATGGTGTTCATATTGGCAGGAGGGTATATGTGCATTTGCTGGTCAAATAAGGCATACTCCCAGGAGCTGAAGGTTAACAACGTTAGATTTACCATACAGGAACACGACGTAGCTGTCATCCACTACGACCTTGAATTTGATGACAGAGACAGAAGATATAATGTCAATTTGTTGTTAAGAAAAAGATCAGACCCCAATTTTGCATATCGTCCGCAAGAAGTTGTGGGAGACTTTGGGAAAGGTAGATTTGAAGGCGAAAACAATAAAATTGTATGGAGCATAACACATGAAGACCCCGATGATTTTTTTCTTAACCCCTTTATAGATAACTATTATTTTTCTATTGAAGCCAGGAGGAGAAGCAGAGCAGGCTGGTGGTTTTTATTATCTGTTGTCGGTGGAGCTGCTGCATATTATTATACCTCATACTAATCAAAAAACCGATAAGTTACAAGCTGCCTAAATGGTAAAGCAAAGGACTTTTCTGAAACAACCAATGCCATATGATGACTAAACTTAAAATACCGTTTTTCCTCGCCCTGCTTTTGATCTCTCACTGGTGTTCGGGTCAACGCTCAGCATCGGGTGATAGCGAGGAAGGACACCTGATCCATAAGCTCAAGAACCCTTTGCTCGAATTAAGACTTATTGAATCAGAAGAGAACACAAACGTGCTTTTCCCCGGTTCAACACTTACATTGCATTTAGAGATAACGAATACCGGTACTGCCACTGCAAAGAAATGCATACTTAACGTTGATTATGACAATGATCAGCTCGAGATAGAATTTGACAAGGGTTCTTTTGACCTTGAACCAGGAAAAGCTGCAACCGTAAAGATGAAACTGAGAGCTGGCGTAGGCTTACCTGCCAAACCCATTTCGATCGCATTAGGCATAGATGAGTTGAATGGTTACAACTTATTCCCTAATCGCCGAATGAATTTCTTTGTTACAGATCAGCCAGAACAAAACCTTACAGTCATAGATCTTGCTGTAGAAGATCAAATGGGGTTTTCGTTTTTTGACAAATTTGATGAGATCACCGTGTTTTTTCGAGTCCAGAATTGTAGCTCAGTTGAACAAACGAATGTTATTGCCAGCACTGACTTTCATGAAGGCACGCTCGATGAAAACTTTAATACTGAATTGCACATTGGCTCACTATCTCCGGGAGAAACATTTGATGTTTTTGGAAGTGTTTCATCCGGTGTTGCTGCCGAAAATATTGGATTGCACATAAAGCTCAACTCCGATCAAAGCAGTTTTAGCCAATCCTTTTATTTTGAATTTAATCAGGAGTATAAAACAAGTAATGAAATGTTCACAGATGGTTGTGGACAAATTCATCCACAAATATCCTTGGAATTTGACACATATTCTGAATATAAAAAACTTGAAGCAAAACAAGTAAATACCAATAAAATTGCAATAATTGTTGTTAATGAGAGCTATACAAGCTTTGACAACCCCTACTATTCATCAGAAATAGAAGCCGTTGCCGAAAACCTCGAAACCCACCAGGGATATCATCCTGATAACATTCATGTATTTGAAAATCTCAATAATGAAACACTAAGTTCATTATTGACGCTATCAGGAAGAGAATACCGGCCAATTAGAAGAGCTATAAGAGCTTCAGATCCATCATCAGCTTTTTCTTTCTTCTTTTTTGGACTAGGGGCAGCTGACCTGCATCACAATGAGCTTTATTTCCTGCCTGTAAACTACAATAAAACAACAGCCTCAAATAAATACAAGATATCAACAATTGTACATAAACTAAATGAACTAAAGGATGATAATGACTTAATTTCAGTTGTGTCTTTTTTCAATATTGATTATGCCGTCACATCTGATTATGGGTTCTTTGATCATCAGCTGTCTGAACTATACCAAATTCATGAGGAAAAACAAGGATTAGTTACTTTTTTCAGCAATGCGCCAACCCATTCTAACCTGTCCACAGAAACCAATATATCTTTGTTTACTGATTTTTACCTTGAAGGAATTAAAGGTAGAGCGGATATAAATAATCGGGATCAGATAACTACTGATAATCTGCTATATTTAATCACAGATGAATTTATTGGTATCCCTGCATATAGCAGACAGCAGAAAGGCATACCTCAAGTACCATTTTATTTTGGCAATAATTTCGTGTTGTTTTAACTCAGTTTTAAACCTATACAAATCAAAGATTGCATATATGTACATCGCTAAAATTTTTTTGTTGTGCACATTAATAGTCAATTTTGGATTATTGAGACAGGTCGCATCCCAGGACATTAAAATTGTCGACTTTGCTGCCGAAGGGCCCTATGAAGTTAACATTATTCATATTTTTGATGATGTAACCTTCCTGTTTTTGATAAAGAACTGTGGCAAGGATACCATAGATGAGCTGCAAATATCAGCAACAGCTGGCGAGAGGAATACAATCACGCAACATCCTGTGCGACTGATCAGGGGGCTAGAACCTGGGAAAACTCATACAATCAGAGTGGAGCTAAGCTCTGAAGTTGGTGCGCCAATGCTTGAGGTCTTCCTTGAAATTGCAATTGGAGAAAAGACATTTTTTGCAAGCGAAAGAGTCTTTTTTGACAGAGAATATCGCCCTCAACTTGATCATGACAACATCGCATGTGAATACCCGAGAGTGCACTTGCGGGATTTTGGATACCCTAGCCTGAAAGCATTAGACTTCTGGTTTGACAACACCATGCATACCTACCACATCAAAATACCATCTATTCAGCAATCAAGACAAAGGTACAGAAGAACAGGGTATTTGCTCGGGGCTACTGGCCTTGCAGCTGCGGGTGTGGGTGCTTACTTTCACTTTCAAGCCAATGACTTATACACAAATGAGTACAAAACAGCAACAGCCGATGCGACCCAAATACACAAAGACATTCTGAGCTACGAACAACGATCTCACTATTTGCTTGGCGCAGCACTTCCCCTTCTTGCCATCAGCACATACAGTGCAATAAAACAAATCCGGCTGAACAGACAGATAAATTTACTTCTGACACCAACAGCAGATAATGGTGCAGTAGTTTCACTAAACTATACTTTTTAATGACTGGTCAGCCCTTTTTTGACCAAAACCGTGAAGCAAAGTATTAACCTGTATAAGACCTCTTATGAAAACAATATTCCATAAAAAAATTGTTTGGGTTTTATTAATCTTATTAACTGTCGCTTGCGAAGACTGGGAGTGGGATAACCCCCATGATGAAAACAATACCTTAGACAAAGATGAATGGGCACCCTCTGAACTGAAACTTGTCTCGACAAACTCAATCGACTATGTAACCCTGCAATGGAAATCCAGCAACATGAATTATTCGGGTTATGTAATCGAAAAAAAGGAAATAGGCAAGGACTGGAAGGAGATATACACTGAAGACCAGCATAATGAATATACGGATGAAGATGAAGTCGATCTGAGGACGACCGGTTATACATATAGAGTACGGGCCATGGCATCAGGAAATTATTCCGGATCAAGCAATGAGCTTACAATAGAAATGCCTGAGATAGAAATTGATGGTTTTGGATACCATGAAGATTCTGGCCCTTATTGTTTATTAAGAATCGTAAAAACTGGCAGCAGCGATGTCAGAAAAGCAGGGATCATATACGCACTTGTAGATCATATAAACTCAGACCAAAATGAACCGCAAGAAATTGATGATTTTTTAATCCGTCATTGGAATGATGATGAAAATATATTCAGAATTTATGATGAAGAAGTAGAAGATGATAAACCTATTATCAACTTGAAAGATCTCGACCAAGGTCATTATCATATCCTTCCGTTCGCAAAAAACGAGGAAGGCTATGGTTATGGAGAAAGAAAGACTCTGACAAGAAAATAAGTAAAGAAACGCCTGACATATAATGATGAAGAATTTAGTATTGCTGCTCTTCATCACATTAAAAAAGCAAATTATGAGAAGCTATTATTTTCGCATGAAGCCACCGCAAGAGACTTTATTCGATAGGCCCTTTACAAGGAAAGATTAATAAACATAGCGTATTACCCTGAACAGAATAATACTGCGCCATGATGAAACAACTTCCACTAGTACTCTTTTTCAGTATCGGAGTGCTTGTAGGTCCGATTTGTCATATTGCCAACAGTCAACCCCTCCCTGAAATGTCCTTCGGGGAACATAATTTTTTAAACAAGCATGCTTATATTGCTAAAATATGTTAATATTGCAGTAAGAAAAAAATAAATATGCCACCTTGGTTTTATGCTTTTATCTTTTACGATTTAGATATTATTCGCCACTACACCTTTAAATAAACTATTTTTAACCTAAAATATTGAAATATGTACACAAACAAACGAAAATTTTTTAAAACATTTGTTTTTGTGGCAATTTCCTTACTTTTCTTCTTGGGTTGTGAAAAAGATGAAAAAATTCAGCTTAATAGTCTCGTTGTATTTGACATAAACGATGAGTCTGATTGGAATTACATGGCTGTTGGAGGAGATGGCAGTTACTTGTTAATAAGCGAGCAAAACGGTGTTCCCGATGAACTATTTATACGTCCAGAATCTACACATGATGGTTACTCTGTAAAACTAGACTCAAGTGGGTTACCAAGGTATGCGGTTATTGATAACCACATATTTATTTTTAAGAATATAAGTGGGGCAAAGGTTGACATTGCTGTAATTAGTCCCGACGGATCAATTGAAATTGTAAGAGACATTGATACCGGAGTTGACAATAATTCTTTCAGTATTAAAAACGATAATCAAATCAAAGGCTGGAACACCTTTTGGAGTGTAGTTGGTCACGGAGCAGGAGTAGCTGCATGTGGTATTGGGATTGCTACAGCAGTTACAGGGGTAGGAATCGCCATAGCTGCAGTGGGATGTACCGCAACAGCAGTTGGTTTAGTTGCAGAAGTTGTTCCTGATGACACACAAATCTTAGGATTGAGTTCAACTACTATTGGTACCATAAGCACAATAGCTGGCTGTGCTCCACCACCAACTGTCGATTGTGTGCTTGGGGGAGTCTCATCCGCAACCTCTATATCGCTTTATGCTTATGATTATTTAGCACAGAATGAGGAATTGGTCAATATTGCTGAAGGGGTATTGAAGGGGGGCTATGGTGACATTCAGGTAACTCTAACCTGGGACTCAGTTTGTGATTTGGATTTATGGGTTACGGATCCTTATGGAGAAACAATTAGATGGAATAACCCAACATCTGCCAGTGGTGGCTATTTAGATTTTGATAACACATATGGATATGGTCCGGAAAATATTTTCTGGCCCGATGGCATGGCACCTCCTGGAAAATATTCTGTACATGTTGATTATTTCAGTGGTTCAGGTGTTTCAACATATTCTGTGTTAATAATCGTCGGTGATGAGGTATTGAACAATGGACAACCTATTACAGGCCAAATCAGTCCAAACCAAACCCTGCATGTGGCTGATTTCACATATGGCAACAATAATGAGCAAGCAATAGTTTTACATGAAGATAGTCTTAATAATCAATTACAGCAGCCAGCAAAAACAAAGACCGAATAATTTTTTTGCCGTTAACTGAATCATAACCCGTAATTTGGGTCTGCTAAAATGCACCTAACACACTTTTTTTAACAATAAAATAATTTTGTTTTATAGTGTATAACTGAGTAGTATATATTATCTGTCGGCCAAAACCCAACTATGGGGTATTGCACAATAGGCCTGCTGCCAGGAATGCTTGCCCGCTGGGGGGATGGAAATTACCAAGCGATGTTTGATTGGAGACAGTTGGAGCAGTATATATGCAATTTGCTCGGTAATTCAAACTGTGAGAGCCAGTATCATTACGATTACAGGGGATGGAGAAGAACAAATGAAGTCAATGCCTTGACGTCATGCCGCCTGGTTGATTCCCCTTTGGGTGGCAATTGCGGTTCTTCTGAACATACGCGATGGGATTCACACGGAACGCATCACGGATTCGATCAGCTTGGCTTTTCGGCCCGTCCGGGCGGTACCCGTTGGCCCACTGGGGGGCTTTTTTTCCGCCTTGGTACAACCGGTTTATGGTGGTCCTCTCCCGAGCGCTCATACTCAGCCTTGTACAAAGAGATGTTCTACTGCAAACCCCTCGATTGCAACTCGTAGCCAGGGTCTTCAATGTCACTTCTGAGCAACGGCTCACCCCCGATTATCGCAATTGTGGTTTGTTGTTACCGGAAAGTAAATATGCACGATTTTCGGCAATTAGTGATGCACGAAAAATGGAAAATAGCGATGCATGATTTTGCACAAATTTATGTTAATTCGTTTTGGTTTTCAAAAAATGTTTTTCTGTTTTTTAGCCGGTAACTTTCTCCCTCGAGTTTGATGATTTCACACCGGAATAAAATTCTGTCCAATAGGGCGGTGGCTAGCACGGTATCATCAAGTAAATCAGCCCATTGTTTTGGTGATTTATTGGTGGTTATGATTAACGAGGTTTTGTTATGCAGTTCATTGACCAGGTTAAAAAACGCTACCGCATCCTGTCTTGTTACCGGGAACATCATAATATCGTCAATGGCAAGCAAATGCGCCTTCATAATGCGCTTGTACTGGGCGTTTGCCGATCGGGTTATGTCTTTCATCTTCAAGACCTTCACCAGGTCTTCCATGGTTTTAAAATAGGCTCTGTAGCCCTTTTCTATGGCGTCAAAGCATAAACCGGCAGCCAGGTATGTTTTGCTTGTTCCGGAAGGTCCCATGAAAACAATGTTATACCCCTGTTCCAGCCATGTTAATTCTCTAAGCTGCTTAAAGCGCTTGGTTTCGAGTCCGTTTGGGAAAGAGGTGTCATACAGGTCAAGATTATAGCATAAGGGCAATCGGGCCTGTTTGGTTCTTCTTTCCCTGTCTTTTTCTCTTCGGTGCTCCAGTTCGCTGTCCATTAGTGCATTGATTAAATCAAGATAGCTAAAATGTTCTTTTTCTGCCTGTAAAACGATGGTGTCAAGGTTCGCAGAAAGTGCTGCAAGTTTTAACGTTTTGCACTGCTGTTTGATTATTTCTGACTTTGTCATCGGGTTTGTTTTTAGTTGCCAAAATATTTTTCATATGTTTCTATTTCGCTTTTTTCGGGCACCTCCCCAGCTTTTGCCGAGAAGGTGTAAACAGTAAATTACAATGTACATTTTTTCGCAAATAGCGATGTACAGATTTTAGCAAATAAGGATGTACATTTTTTCATTTTCGGGTCACTCAAAAATAAAGAACAAAATCGACTTTT
>PUMT01000074.1 GCA_003551495.1 Bacteroidota bacterium | reverse complement strand
GGTTCTGGAGGAATATGCTCCACTTGCATTGCAGGAGTCGTGGGACAATAGCGGACTGATTACAGGCAGCGAAGAAGATTCTGTTGATTCCGTCCTTTTAAGCCTGGATGTCACTGAAGAAATTATTGATGAAGCTATTTTAAAGGGTGCCGGGATGATAATTTCGCACCACCCGCCTGTATTCAGCGGAATGAAAAAGTTTACCGGCTCCACACAACAGGAGAGGGTTCTGATAAAAGCCCTTAAGCATAATATTGCCCTCTATGCAGCACATACCAATTTTGACAACATATCTGAAGGGGTTAACCGGATAATATGCAGCAAGCTGGGGTTAATGGATTTGAAGGTACTGGTGCCTTCAGCCGGCAGACTGCGAAAGCTGGCGGTATTCGTCCCAAAAGATCACACAGGTGATGTCAGGAAGGCAATTTTCAATGCCGGTGCCGGCCATATAGGCGAATACGACAGCTGCAGCTTCAATATTGAAGGCGAGGGCACATTCAGGGCACTGGAGGGTGCAGACCCGTTTGTAGGCAAAGCCGGGGAGATGCATTCTGAAAAGGAGATTAGGGTTGAAATTATTTATCCCGATTTTCTGGAAAACAAAATTATAAAGGCAATGATTGCCGCCCACCCATATGAAGAGGTTGCATATGACATTTATCCGCTTGAAAATCGCAGCGCTGCATGGGGCATGGGAATGATAGGATCAACGGGAGAACCTGTTGATGAGAAACAATTCCTGCAGAAACTGAAAAAGGTGTTCGGCATTCCTGTTCTTAAGCATACAACACTTTTAGGGCGTAAAGTTGAAAAGGTTGCCGTTTGCGGGGGTAGTGGCAGTTCCCTTTTAAAGCAGGCAATCAGGGAAGGTGCGGGGATGTTTGTATCATCCGATTTTAAATACCACCAGTTTTTTGAAGCAGATGGCAAAACTGTCATTGCTGATGTGGGACATTTTGAAAGTGAACAGTTTACTATTGAAATATTTTATAATCTGATTACAAAAAAAATGCCTAAATTTGCGGTTCATTTAACAGAAACGCGTTCGAACCCCATAAATTACATGTAAAGGTATGAGTAAGGAAAAAACCAAAAAACAGGATGTTGCCGAAAAAAGTGTTGAGGATAAGCTGAAAAATTTGTATGAACTTCAAACTATCGATTCTGCAATAGACAGGATCAAGATACTCAGGGGTGAACTTCCGCTGGAGGTTCAGGATCTTGAGGATGAGATAGCCGGCCTTGAAACACGTGCCAACAAGCTGCAGGAAGAGAAAAAGGAACTGGAAAACATGATCTCAAATAAGAAAAATGAGATTATTGATGCACAGGCACTTATCAAGAAGTACGAAGAACAGCAGAAAAATGTTCGAAACAACCGGGAATACGACTCTCTTTCAAAAGAGATAGAATTCCAGACACTTGAAATTGAACTTTGCGAAAAGCGGATAAAGGAGTACGGCTCTGACTTAAAGGAGAAGAGCGAAGCTGAAGCAAAGTCAAAAGAGTTGCTTGATGAAAGGGTAAAAGACCTTGAGGATAAAAAAGCTGAACTGAACAGCATTGTGTCGGAGACACAAAAGGAGGAAGAAGACTTGCTGAAGCGTTCCGAAAAGTTTGATAAACTGATTGAGCCCAGATTGCTGACAGCATACAAAAGAATCAGGAAAAACGCGCGTAACGGACTGGCTGTTGTAACTGTTGAACGGGATGCCTGCGGGGGATGCTTCAACAAGATACCACCACAGCGCCAGCTGGATATACGCTCCAGGAAGAAAATCATCGTATGCGAATATTGCGGCCGGATTCTCGTGGATGATGAGATCCTTGCCTAATAATACAACTCACCAATGAACGGAGAGGAATTCAAAAAAGCCGTTTTGCAGGGCATACCCGGTGAACTGCCGCCTCCGGCAAAATATGACCCTGATATTAACCATGCTCCACGGAGAAAAGATATTCTGACAACCAGGGAAAAGAAACTGGCAATAAAGAACGCTTTGAGATATTTTCCGGAAAAGCATCATGAAGTGCTGGCTGAAGAGTTTGCAAAAGAACTTAAGGATTACGGAAGGATCTACATGTACCGCTTCAGGCCTTCGTACGTTATCAATGCCAGGTCTGTAAATGATTTTCCCCACAGATCGGTTCAGGCTGCCGCCATAATGCTCATGCTTTCAAATAACCTTGATGAATCGGTGGCACAGCATCCCCATGAGCTGATAACTTACGGAGGGAACGGTGCTGTATTTCAGAACTGGGCGCAGTACCTTCTTACAATGAAGTATCTGGCAGAAATGACCGATGAGCAGACGTTGGTGCTTTATTCGGGTCATCCTGTGGGACTGTTCCCTTCGCACAGGGATGCACCCCGAGTTGTTGTGACCAACGGGATGACTATACCCAATTACTCTTCAAGGGATGACTACGAAAGGTTCAATGCGCTGGGAGTAAGTCAGTACGGGCAAATGACAGCAGGTTCCTTTATGTATATCGGACCGCAGGGTATTGTGCACGGCACCACCATAACGGTACTTAATGCTGGCAGGCTTTTAGCAGGCAAAAGTGACGGGAATCTGGCAGGTAAGATATTTGTGACGAGCGGACTTGGAGGTATGTCAGGGGCACAACCCAAGGCAACAGTTATAGCAGGCGGTATTTGCCTTATTGCAGAAGTGAACCCGAAACCCCTCAGGCTGAGGCAATCGCAGGGATGGGTTGATGAAGTGTACGATGATCTTAATCAGCTTATTGCAAGGGCATTAACAGCTAAAAAAGATAACGAGGCTGTTTCGATTGCATATCAGGGGAATGTTGTCGATCTACTTGAGAAGCTTGTAAAGGAAAATGTGCCGGTTGAACTTGGTTCTGACCAGACATCCCTGCACAACCCCTATTCGGGAGGTTACTATCCTGTTGGACTTGGTTTTACCGAGGCCAACGAAATGATGGCCAAAAATCCTTCCAGATTCAGGGAGATGGTTCACAAATCCCTCCACAGGCATGTAGAGGCTGTGAATAAGTTGTCAGAGAGAGGTATGTACTTCTGGGATTACGGAAATGCCTTCCTGCTGGAGGCCGGACGTGCCGGTGCAGATGTTTTCAGTCCCGGTGGCGGGTTCAGGTACCCCTCTTATGTGCAGGATATAATGGGACCAATGTTTTTCGATTACGGCTTTGGGCCTTTCCGTTGGGTTTGTACTTCTTCAAAGCAATCTGACCTGGATATAACTGACAGGATTGCAACACAGGTCCTTGAGGAGATAAGACTAAGTGCACCTGCTGAGATAAGATCACAGCTTGACGACAATATTCTCTGGATAAAGGAAGCAGGCAGCAACAACCTTGTTGTGGGTTCCCAGGCACGTATCCTTTATGCCGATTCTGAAGGAAGGATCAGGATTGCTTCAGGATTTAACAAGGCAGTTGCCAATGGTGAAATTTCTGCACCTGTTGTTATAGGACGGGATCACCATGATGTTTCCGGTACAGACTCACCCTACCGGGAAACTTCAAATATATACGACGGTTCCCGGTACACGGCAGACATGTCTGTTCACAATGTAATAGGCGACTCATTCAGGGGTGCTACATGGGTATCGATTCATAACGGTGGTGGAGTAGGGTGGGGGGAAGCGATTAATGGCGGTTTCGGGCTTGTACTTGACGGAACTGATGAAGCAGAAAGACGCCTGGAAATGATGCTTCACTGGGATGTGAATAACGGCATAGCAAGAAGAAGCTGGGCAAATAACAGTGGTGCAGTTTCAGCAATCACACGGGAAATGGAAAGAACCCCGCTTCTTAGGGTTACATTACCCAACACTGCTGATGATGAGTTGATTGACGGGTTATTCGACTGACAGGGAGAGATATCTAAAATACAGGAGTTTCACCGGATACATTCTTTTACTCTTATCCCGTTTTCAGTTGGCAGATCCGGAAGTAAGGAACTGATCAGTTCAGTACCTGTCGTTATTCAGCATTATAAGTGTGCAATCTTCCAGTGCTTCAATGCCTTCATTTTCTACAAGTTCCATTAATTCCGGGTTTTCGGTGCCGGGGTTAAAAATAATTCTCCTTGGGTTTAGCGAAATAATATAATCATAATATTCCTTTTGCCTGGCCGGACCCACATATAATGCAACTGTGTGAATGTCGTCAATTTCTGGCTTGCCGATTATAATATCTATCCCGGCTATGCGCCCTTTTCTTATCCCTACGGGAACGACCTCATAATTGTGCCTTTTAAGACTTTTAACAGCCTTGTTTGAAAATCTCATTTCATTTGGACTTGCTCCAAGTACAAGGGTCTTCTTCATGCGTATATTATTTTGTTAAAAACCCGGCCATTAATTTTATGATGACCTTTAAAAAACCATTTCTGCAATCAGATTTATATCTTTTGATAATGAATCCACAGTAAGCAAATTTAAAATTTTTTTTTCTTATAAAATTACAAATAGTTAAGATGGGGAAATTATGTGAGAAATCCACATTCATATCGAAGTGGTTATCTACTTTATAGCCGGGGTTGATTGAACCATCACAACTGCATAGGCGGAGACCCCTTTCTCCTGGCCCACAAATCCAAGCTTTTCTGTTGTAGTTGCTTTAACAGAAACATTTTCTGTGCCTATGCCTGTTGTTTTTGCAAGCGATTCACGTATACGGGGGATAAGGGTATTTATCTTTGGCTTTTGAAGGCAAACTACCGAATCAATGTTTAGCGGCGAAAAGCCTTTATCCTTTAGCATGGAAATAACCGATACAAGCAGCTCACGGCTGTCAGCGTCCTTATATTTCGGATCTGTGTCAGGGAAGTGGGATCCGATATCTCCAAGTGCAACACTTCCCAAAAGTGCATCGCAAATGGCATGTATGAGTACGTCTCCATCGGAATGCGCAACGCAGCCCTTTATGTGCGGGATCTCTACTCCCCCCAGTATCAATTTTCTGTTTTCAGCAAGTCTGTGAACATCATAACCGACACCAACCCTGTAATCCATATATAAATTAACGCATTTTTGATTTATCAAACACGGTTAAATATCAAACGAAAGTGAGAACCGCAGCGTATTGGCCAGGGGATTTGTTCTGTAAACCGGTATCAGGTAGGAAAAATCAACTGTAAAAGCATTTAGCTTTACGCCCATCCCGGCAGTGAAAAATTTTCTGTTTCCCTTTGTTTCATGCTCATGGAAGTAGCCAGCCCTGACAGCAAACTGTTGCATGTACCAGTATTCTGCACCGACTGAAAAAGTGATTTCCCTGAGCTCTTCCCTGAATCCTCCGGGTGCATCGTAAAATGATTGCAGCATTCCTCTGGCTACAGAAACGTGAGGGTCCATTCCTTCCTTAATTACACGGTTCCCGTCAACGTCAACAGAATCGGGATAATATACGGGAGGAGTAGGTACAAGCAGTTTGTTAAAGTCCAGTGCAAAGCCTATGCTGTTTTGTTCATTTATGTTATATGTAAGGGCACTTCCCAGTCCAAGGTTAGTCGGGATGAACTGAGTGTTCTGGTCATCGGAATAGGTAACCTTGTTACCGATATTTGAGATGTTCACACCCCATGCCAGTTCGGCATCATT
>PUMT01000085.1 GCA_003551495.1 Bacteroidota bacterium | reverse complement strand
TTCCATCAGACTGAGTGCATCCGAGCCGGTATCCGAAGTTCTTATCGACGGAACTATATCTGATATGAGATCCCTTGCCAGCATACAAAATGTTTCTATTACGTAAAATACTATTACTTTTGCAAATACACAAAAAATATTAATGCACGAACTGTATGACCAGATTAAGCGTAAATATAAACAAAATTGCCACATTAAGAAATGCAAGGGGAGGTAATCTGCCTGACGTACTGAAAGCTGCCGTTAACTGTGAAAAATTCGGTGCGCAGGGTATTACCGTACATCCCCGTCCGGATGAAAGACATATTAGGTACAGGGATGTGGAAGACCTGAAGCCTCTTGTTAAAACTGAATTCAATGTTGAAGGATACCCATCGGAACAATTTCTTGACCTTGTATTGAGAGTTGTCCCTCATCAGGTTACACTGGTTCCTGACCCTCCCGGTGCCCTTACATCAAACCAGGGATGGGACACCCTGAAACACCTTGAATTTCTTAAAGATGTGATCTCACGTCTGAAGGATAAAGGAATCAGAACATCATTATTTGTGGATACTGATCCGCGCAATATTATTCATGCAGCCGAAACAGGAACCGACAGGATAGAGCTTTATACTGAGCCTTATGCATCAGGTTATCAAACCAACAGGGAAGAAGCAGTAAAACCTTTTGCTGATGCTGCCAGGCTTGCAAATGAATGCGGACTGGAACTGAATGCCGGACATGATCTTAATCTGGAAAACCTGAGGTTTTTCCACGAAAGTGTGCCCGGACTGCTTGAAGTATCAATAGGTCATGCCCTTATTTCAGATGCGCTCTACTTCGGACTCGGGAATACCATTCAGATGTACCTTGAGCAGCTGAAATAAAAACCCTGACTTCTTTAACCCGTTTTTAAAATAATTTTCTTATGAAGCTGTTTTTCAGGGAAACTGGTGAAGGTCCTCCGCTTGTAATACTTCACGGACTATATGGTTCATCTGACAACTGGATGAATGTTGCAGGATCGCTTTCCGGGCATTTCAGGGTCTGTGTGCTGGACCTCCGCAACCACGGCCGTTCTCCTCATTCAGATAAGCACACCTATGAAGCAATGATGGATGATTTAACAGAGTTTTTTAACGATAATAATATCGGAAAAGCAACAATTCTGGGTCACTCAATGGGCGGCAAACTGGCAGTCTGCTTTGCAGGCCATTATCCTGAACTGGTTCAGCAACTGATTGTAGTGGATATCGCCCCGGTATCCTATAACCGCACGGAAAAGCAGAAGGAAGGCAAAGCATTTCATGCCTCGGCTCTGAATGCCATGAAGTCAATTAACCCCGATTCATTGTCAAGCCGGCCGGAAGCTGACAAATTGCTCTCAAAAACAGTCAGGAACAAGCGGATAAGGCAATTCCTCCTTAAAAATTTAACACGTAAGGAAGACAAAAGTTTTAGCTGGAAACTGAACCTGGATGTGCTGATAAGGGAACAGGACAACATAATGGATGGTATAAATGATAATTGTCCCGGTTTTCCGTTACCCGCCACCGGTTTCCCGGTACTTTTCATCCGGGGCGAAAAATCCTTGTATGTGAGTGATGAAGATATCCCTGCAATCAGGAAAATATTTCCCCAGGCGGAAATTTCGACAATACAGGGGGCAGGTCACTGGCTTCATGCTGAGAAGTCAGTTGAATTTGTAAGAGAGGTACTCCGGTTCACATTTTCCTGAGGTTGTATTTCTGCTATTTGTTAGTAATTTTGCGCTGAAATTAATTGAAAAAATGAGTGTACTTTATCCATTAAAGTTTAAGCCTGTTTACAAGGAGCGTATCTGGGGCGGCAGTAAACTGCGAACATGTCTGGGGAAGGATGTCCCGGAAGATGCCAGGATAGGAGAAAGCTGGGAAATATCAGCTGTTCCGGGAAATACATCTGTTGTTGAAAACGGTTTTCTAAAAGGCAACAGTCTTGATGAACTTTGTGAAATATATATGGATGAGTTGATGGGTGGTGCGGTATATGACAGGTTCGGGAAGGAGTTTCCTTTACTTATCAAGTTTATAGATGCATCGGATATACTTTCCCTTCAGTTGCACCCGGATGATGACCTGGCACTTGAACGTCATGGCTGCAGGGGGAAAACAGAAATGTGGTACGTAATGGGAGCAGAAAAAAATGCAAAACTGATTTCAGGGTTTAATAAAGATCTGTCACGCCAGGAGTTTTTAAATCATATTAAGAATAAAACACTGCCGGAGGTATTGAACTATGAAAAAGCCCTTAAAGGAGATGCATTTTATATCCCGGCCGGCAGGATTCATGCAATAGGAAAAGGTATTATGATTGCCGAGATACAACAATCCTCCGATATAACCTACAGGGTATATGACTGGGGAAGGGTTGATGATACCGGGAAGGAACGCGAATTGCATGTTGACCTTGCAATTGATGCTATAGATCTCAAAAAGCACGATAAATACAAAACCGGGTATATTAAGAGGAAAAACGAAATTTCTGTTCTGGCTGACAGTGAGTACTTCACGACCGGAATACTGGAATTTGACCGCAAAACCCCAAGAGATTACACACTGATTGAGTCATTTGTTATATACATTTGTATAGAAGGCAATTTTTCCATCAGTTGCAAAAATGAAACCTTTCCGGTAAGTAAAGGAGAAACACTACTCCTGCCGGCTGCTTTAGGAAATGTTGATCTTATTCCCGAAGGTGAAGCAGGACTGCTTGAAGTATTTATAAAATGAGTAGTCTTCTTTCATTAACAAAAAAAAACATATTATGGAAAAAATTAAACCGGGTATTAAAAAGAAAATTCAGATAAAGGTAGGTCCGAAGGATACCGCTGTTCAATACGGTTCCGGACTGGTTGAGGTATTTGCTTCTCCCGCAATGATAGCACTTATGGAAAAGGCGGCACTTGAGGCCGTTGCTCCCCTTCTTGAAAAGGGTATGAATACGGTAGGCAGCGAGGTAAATGTCAGGCACCTCAAACCGACTCCGGTTGGCGATGTTGTTACCTGCGAAGCAACCCTTCAGGAAGTTGAAGGGAGAAAGCTTGTCTTTCATGTTGAGGCAAGTGACAGCAATGGCCCTATAGGCAAAGGAACACATACCCGGTATATTATAAACACTGAAAGGTTTATGTCGGGGTTGAACAAATAAACCTTTCAGAATGAATGTTAAATCAGCAGTTTTTGTTAAAAGTTCCGCCAGCGCCAGGGATTGTCCGGCCGATCCAATACCGGAATATGCATTCACCGGCAGGTCAAATGTCGGCAAATCATCCCTTATAAATATGCTTACCAACAGGAAGGGCCTTGCAAAAACTTCTTCCGCCCCGGGCAAAACCCGCCTTATCAACCACTTTTGTATAAATGACAGCTGGTTTCTGGTTGATTTGCCCGGATATGGATATGCTAAAACATCTAAAAAGAACAGGAGAATTTTTTTAAAGCTGATCGAGGAATATATTGCGTACAGCCGTAAACTTGCCTGCCTTTTCCTTCTGGTGGATTCACGTCTGGAGCCGCAGTCGTCCGACCTTTCATTTATGAAGTGGATGGGGATAAACGGGGTGCCGTTTGTAATTGTATTTACCAAAACCGATAAACTTTCACCCGGCCGCCTGGAAAAGAATGTGAAACTTTTCAGGGAACGATTATCCTCTGAATGGGAAGAACTCCCCCGGTTTTTCTTTACTTCGGCTTTAAAAAGGGAAGGGCGTGAGGAGATTCTTTCATTTATAGATGAAACCAATAACAATGTGTTGATTAATGAATGATCCCTTATCCGGAAAGGCTGTGATTCAAAATTTATCCGGCATAATAGTTATATTTTTTATAATTTTGCAGTTTACCAACAAAATTGTTAATCTGAAAAAATCTGAATAATGCCTGACAAAGCACCTATAAAAATTTTTTCAGGCACATCTTCCATGTACCTGGCCGAGCAAATTGCAAGCAGTTTTGGACAAAAACTCGGAAAATCCACTTTGACCCGTTTCAGTGACGGAGAGTTCCAGCCCTCTTTCGAGGAATCGGTAAGGGGCTGTGTGGTTTTTATTATACAATCAACTTTCCCACCGACTGACAATCTTTTTGAGTTGTTAATGATGATAGATGCTGCCAAAAGGGCTTCTGCATACAAGGTAGTGGCTGTGATCCCCTATTTTGGTTTTGCCCGTCAGGACAGGAAAGATAAGCCCAGGGTATCAATAGGAGCAAAGCTGGTAACCGACCTTCTTTCTGCTGCAGGTGTGTCCCGTGTAATGACAATGGATCTCCATGCAGATCAGATTCAGGGTTTTTTCGATGTTCCGGTAGATCATCTTTATGCTTCATCCATTTTTGTTCCCCATATCAAGAAAATGGGACTTGATAAACTTGTAATTGCTGCTCCTGATATGGGCGGGACAAAAAGAGCCAATGCATACTCCCGCTTCCTTAACTGCGAAATGGTTATATGCTACAAGCTACGGAAAAAAGCAAATTTTGTAAATGAGATCACAATTATTGGTGATGTAAAGGATAAAAATGTGGTTATTGTTGACGATATGATAGATACTGCCGGAACGATGGTGCTTGCAGCAGACCTGATGACCCAGAAGGGGGCAAAATCGGTCAGGGCGGTTGCCACCCATCCAGTGCTTTCAGGTTCGGCCGTTGAACGCATTGAAAAGTCATCGCTTGTTGAAGTAATAGTATCCGATACCATCCCTGTCACGAAACAATCGCCTAAACTTAGGGTTTTGCCTGTAGCAGACCTGTTTGCCAAGGTGATCGATAAAGTTTACAATTATCAGTCAATCAGTTCCACATTTATTGAATAAGTTTTATATATTTGCACCTCTAAAAAAATACAGGTAATGGTGTGATGGGGAACGGCATGTTTCAAGTAGCACCGAATGTTAATAGATTTAATAGGTTTTTTCATGAAGTCAATTGAGATTAAAGGAAAACTGAGGAAAAAAATCGGGAAAGCCGATTCAAGAAAGCTCCGGGCACAGGGGAATGTGCCGTGTGTGATTTATGGTGAAGGTGAAAATATTCACTTTTATGCACAAGAGAACGATTTTAGAAAAGTCATCTACAGCCCGAATGTTTTCCGTGTAAAGCTTGATATCGAAGGGAAAATATATGAGGGCGTTATGCAGGATGTGCAGTTCCATCCGGTAAGGGATGATATTCTCCATATTGATTTTTACCAGATACGCAGTGATAAGGCTGTAACCGTAAATGTCCCTGTTCAGTTCAGTGGTATTGCAGAAGGAGTGAAGGAAGGAGGAAAACTTCTGTGTGAAATGCGATGGATGAAGGTGAGGGGACTTCCGGGTGATCTTCCCGATATGCTGGATCTTGATGTTACCGGACTGAAGCTCGGGACAACCATAAAGACAGGGGATCTTGACTATCCGAACTTTGAGATAATGCATTCAAAAAACTCTGTTGTTGCGTCCGTTAAGCTTACCAGGGTATCCAAGGGAGCACTGCCTGAAGAAGAGGAAGCTGAAGAGGAAGAAGCAGCAGCTGAAGAGGCCGAAGGTGAAGGAACTGCCGGATCAGATTCCGGATCTGAAGCTGGAGAAGCTGGAGAAG
>PUMT01000165.1 GCA_003551495.1 Bacteroidota bacterium | reverse complement strand
GACAGGATGGAGAAACGTCAGCCGCTTCATTACGAACGGGTCTCTCTCCCCAACTGGTGTCAGGGCTGTATTTGAAGCACGAGGCGAAATATTTACAGTGCCCTCGGAAAAAGGTGACTGGAGGAATATCAGCAACTCATCCGGCAGCCGTGACCGCCATCCAATCTGGTCGCCAAACGGAAAACATATCGCATGGTTTTCTGACAGGTCAGGAGAATACAGCCTGATGACAGGGACGCAGGATGGTCTGGAAAAACCAGTGCAGGTTGAGCTTCCTGAGCCCAACTTCAATTATACTCCTGCCTGGTCACCTGACGGTTCCTATATATTTTACACCGACGCAAACCTGAAATTGTGGCTGGTAGAAGCAGAATCTGGCGAAGTAACCTTTGTAGATCAGGACAGGTTCATTCATCCTGACAGAACAATGGATCCTGTATGGTCACCCGATTCAAGGTGGATAGCATATTCAAAAAGGTTAAAAAACCAGTTCCATAGCATAAAGCTTTATTCACTGGATGAAAACAGGATTTACCAGCTGACGGACGGAATGTCGGATGCTGTTTCTCCTGCATGGGACGCAAGTGGAAAGTATATTTATTTTCTCGCCAGTACTGATTTTGGACTAAACACAGGGTGGCTTGATATGAGCGCATACGACAGGCCTGTTACAAGGGCAATTTACCTGGCGGTACTGGACAGCGACGAGCCCTCCCCCCTCTTGCCCGAAAGCGATGAGGAAGATACTGAAAACAGTGGCAGCGGAAACAACCCGGATGTAACAGTGAAGATCGACTTCGAGAATATTGACCAGCGAATATTGTCGCTTGATGTGCCTGAAAGAAACTATTCCAATCTTTCATCAGCGGGTGAAGGAATGATCTTTTATATGGAGTCATTACCAAACCAGCCAGGTGCCACACTTCACCGCTACAACCTCAGCGAAAGGGAAACGGTATCATACCTTTCACCGGTTAACTATTACAGCATATCATCCGACGGAAACAAGCTTCTGTACCTTTCCAGGGGCACCTGGGGGATTGTTGATACAAAAGGAAGACCCTCGCCGGGTGATGGAAGGATAAACACCGGGGATCTTCAGATAAGGCTGAACCCGAAAGAGGAGTGGCGTCAGATCTTCGATGAAGCGTGGCGGATATACCGTGACTACCTGTATGTGGAAAATATGCACGGAGCAGACTGGGACGAGATCTACCAAAAATACGAGCCACTGGTTGAGCATGTCAATCACAGAGGTGACCTTAACCATATACTGAGTATAATGGGTGGCGAAGTTTCTATGGGGCACTCATATGTAAGTGGAGGAGATATGCCTTCAGTTGACAGGGCACCGGCAGGACTTCTCGGAGCAGACCTTGAAATAGACAACGGAAGGTACAGGTTAAAAAAGATTTATACCGGAGAGAACTGGAATCCCGGACTAAGGGCGCCCCTTAGCGCACCCGGGGTGAAGGTTTCGGAAGGGGATTACATAATCTCGGTTAACGGGGAGGAATTAAAGGCACCTGTTAACCCATACAGCCTTTTCGAAAACAAGGCAAATAAGCAGGTTACCCTGCGTGTAAACAACACCCCTGATCATGAAGGTTCATGGCTTATAACAGTTGTGCCCGTTTCAAATGAAGCCGGACTGCGCAGACTGGACTGGGTGGAAGAGAACAGAAGAATTGTAGATGAGATGTCCGGCGGTAAACTTGCATACGTATGGTTGCCGAATACCGGTCAGGGAGGATACTCCTACTTCAACCGCTACTATTTCGCCCAGCAGGACAAAAAAGGTGCGGTTATTGATGAAAGGTTCAACGGGGGCGGGTCTGCTGCAGATTATATGGTTGATATAATGGCACGTGAACTCCACGGCTTTTTCAACAACAGGATAAACCGTGATTTGCCATTCACATCCCCCGGCGCAGGGATTTGGGGACCAAAAGTGATGATAATAAACGAATCCGCGGGATCCGGGGGCGACCTCCTCCCCTTTATGTTCAGGGAAATGGAAATTGGCCCGCTGGTAGGAACAACAACGTGGGGCGGACTGATAGGTATATGGGATTATCCTTCGCTTGTTGACGGCGGAGCAATGGTGCCGCCAAGAGGAGGATTTTACAATACTGACGGAGAGTGGGACGTGGAAAACATCGGTGTGGCACCCGATATTCATGTGGAAATGATCCCCCGCGAAGTCATAGATGGAAGGGATCCTCAACTGGAAAGGGCTGTTAAGGAAGCTCTGAAATTGCTCGAAAAGGAGCCTGTTGAAATTATTAGGGAACCCGATCCGCCTGTCAGGTACAGAAGACCTGACCGGGAATGAGAAAAGGACATTCTTATGTATAGGACAGTAACCGGGAAAATTCTTTAAAAACGGTCATCTACCGTGCACGGCGCACCACTGAAAAAGTGGGATTAACACGAAAGTTAATCCCACTTTTTCATGGATTTAAAACTAAATATCAATGATCCCTTCCCCCGTCTCCACAACTTCTCCTGTAATGCGAAGTATGGCTGTTTGCCTGTTTGTTGCATTGGACTGAATTGTAACTGTCCTTCCAATCCTGTGCGGCCTGTTCACGATCCTGAATTCAACTTCCACATACCCTGAATCGGCGGGAGCTATCGGCTTTTCTGTATACCCGTTAACCCTTGTACCGCAGCATGCTCTGACATTGGTAAGAACCAGAGGCTGAGATCCCTTATTGTAAACGGTAAATTTAATCTTCCCGTCAGGTATACTGTCAATATGTATCTCGCCGAACTCATGAACTTCCCTGTCAAAGCCTATTACGGGCCCCTCAGGATCCCTGGCTGCAGAAAAAACGATTAATGCCGCTAGGAACAAACCTGATATTGTAAAAAACTTCTTCATATTATATCACTTTAAGTAAAAACCCTAATACATTTTTTTCAATACTAATTTAAACCGTTTTTTTAATAAAAAATATTAAAAGACAGATGTAATTATACCAATATTACGTTTATATTTTTATAAAGTTGCATTCCACAGTTTATATTTTATACTGCCTGGTTATTAAAACTATTGATTTTTATGCTACTTTTGCATGGGAAATTATTAACATTTGAACCATTTAACATATATCGAAATATTAATTTATGAACTCTCTTCAAAATCTGACAATAAACTCACTTCTTTCCCGCAGCGGAAAAAGGTTTGCTGACCGCCCTTCACTTGGGTTTGCAGGCAAAACTCCGTTATCATACTCCCAACTTTACGCAAGAGTAAAAGAAGTTTCATCGTTTCTGGCACTCAAAGGCATAAAACGGGGAGACAGGATTGCAATACTGAGTGAAAATATGCCCAACTGGGGTATCGCATATCTTGCCGTTACCACATCTGGTGCAATTGCCGTGCCAATCCTTACCGATTTCACAGGAAAGGAGATAAGCAGGATCCTGGAACATTCAGGAGCTGTTGCCTTATTCATTTCTGCAAACCTTACAGAAAAAGTCGCAGGATCACTGCCGCCTGATATTGAAACAGTTGTTTTAACTGACAGCCTGACTGAAATAAACAGGAATGCGGTTGGCCTGAATGGCGGAATAAGGGCAGTTGCAACACCTCCTGCTGAAGTTTTAAATGCAGTTGAATTACCCGGTGATCCAGATGAGAATGATATAGCAGCTATACTTTACACATCAGGAACAACAGGTAACCCCAAAGGGGTAATGCTTTCGCATGGCAACATTGTTTCAAATGCAGTCAACACTATGAAAATCCAGGATGTTGACCAGAATGACAGGCTTCTTTCGGTATTGCCCCTGCCCCATTCATATGAATGTACTATAGGGTTTATTATACCATTAATGAACGGTGCTTCCGTTCATTATCTGGACAAGCCACCTGTGGCGGAAATACTTCTTGCAGCCATGGATCAGGTTAAGCCGACCATGATGCTGACAGTCCCCCTGATAATAGAAAAAGTTTACAGAAAAAAGGTTGCAGCAAAGCTCAATGGCAGCCCTTTTACAAGAACCCTCATGAAAGCACCCGCTTTAAGAAAGGTATTCCACCGGATGGCAGGCAAAAAGCTCCACAGATCCTTCGGCGGGGAGCTCCGTTTTTTCGGAATAGGAGGAGCAAAACTTTCGGCCGACACTGAACTGTTTCTCCGGGAAGCACGCTTCCCCTATGCGATTGGTTATGGTCTGACAGAAACATCCCCCCTGCTGGCGGGATGTGGTCCGTTAAAAACCCGTTACCGGTCAACCGGCTTCCCGTTGCCTGGACAGAGCATTAAAATAGCAGACCCCGACCCGGTAACGGGTGAAGGAGAGATACTGGCAAAAGGGCCAAATATTATGAAAGGTTATTACAGGGATGAAAAAAACACAAAGGAGGCTTTTACAGACGACGGATGGTTCAGGACTGGTGACCTGGGAGTGATTGACGATGACAATTACCTTTATATAAAAGGGAGGCTCAAAAATATGATACTGAGTTCCAGCGGTGAGAATATTTATCCCGAGGAGATAGAAAGCGTTATCAATACACAGAACCTTGTTCAGGAATCGCTAGTTTACGAAATGAAAGGAAAACTGGTTGCCCGCGTTCACCTTAATTACAATGAGATGGAAAAAAGTTACCGTTACCTGAGGAAAACCGCGAACAACATGCAGGCAAACATGAAAAACATTATCAGCGAAAAGCTTGAAGAGATCAAGACCAAGGTGAATGCCGAACTGAATAAATTTTCAAGGTTAAGTGCAATTGTTGAGCAGCAGGATCCTTTCGAAAAAACCCCTACGAAGAAGATAAAAAGGTTTCTCTATAAAGACTGATATGCTGGCGGCTATAAGTTTTCACAAACCGCTTTCTACAAAAAAGGCAGCGCATCTTCAAGCTTAATGCCCCTGGATCCTTTCACAAGGATAAATGCACTTTCAGGTTTGTTTGATTCAAGCCAAAGGTTCAGTTCACTGGTGTTATCAAAAAACAAAAAGGGATAACGGTCTTTAAACTTTTTAAAATTCTCACCTACCAGCAGTACATTTCTGAAAGAGTGAGACACAACAAGGTCAAGAATTGCCTTATGCTCCTCATGCGAATATTTGCCAAGCTCCAGCATATCTCCAAGTACCAGCCATTTTGGAGCCCCATCCATTGATACAAACTCGTTTATTGCAAGTCTCATACTTACAGGATTGGCATTGTAGGAGTCAAGATACAGCCTGTTTGACCCTGATTCAAATATTTGCGAACGCCTGTTCCTGGGGGTATACTGTTCAATGGCTTCAACTACTTGTAGCTGACTTACATCAAAATACCTTCCGGCACATGCGGCAGCAGTTATATTCTCACCGTTATAGCTGCCTGTTAGCCGGGTGCGTACAACAAATTCACTTGTGAAAGATGTTCCTGAGAGTGACATTGCAAGGAACGGTTTTTTTTCTGCTATCCTCCCGCAAACGAACAGATCCTGCCTGGTTCCGTAATAAACTGCATCAAAAGGAAAACATTTATGAAGCTCTTCGAGAATGTCATTTCCTTCATTTATAAATCCCGTCCCTCCCTTTTCATAAAGATATGCATAAAGTTCCGACTTGGCTTTTTTAACCCCCTCAATTGATCCGAACCCTTCAAGATGTGCAGCTCCTATATTGGTAATTATACCGTG
>PUMT01000270.1 GCA_003551495.1 Bacteroidota bacterium | reverse complement strand
GCACCTTCTGCACCGGAAAGGGTTTTCAGCGTTTCTCCATTTCCTGCTGTTGCAATGGGGAACACTCCTCCACAATATCCGGTTGTTCACGAAGCACCCGAATTTATTGAGGGTAAAGTAAACTATCCTGCAAAATATGCAGGTGAACCCGTTATCAGAAGGTCATGGAAACACGCATCAGATGAGGTGTCAGGTATTTGGGGCTACGAGTATGTTGTGTCCCGCTTCGAAGATGCATCACACGCTTTCGAATCGGATGAGTACGTGTTTACAACCGGCACAAATATTGAGGTCAGCGGCGAAATGATCACATACCATGATTCTGTTTACCTGCATATCCGCTCAAGGAACAATGCCGGGAGGACAAGTCAGAACAGCCTTACCTATGGTCCTCTTCTGCCCCGTGATCCGACAGCACCCACTAAACCGCAAATTAACGTGAGGGTCGGGAGCAACAGTGTTTACCTTTATATTCCCTACCTTTCAGGAGACTATGAAACACAGGTAAAGGGATACCAGTACTCCATAGGGACATCTCCCGGAGGAACAGATATACGTGGCTGGGGCAGCGGGATTGATATTGAACAGGAAATAATAATTACACACGACCCCGCTTCTGTTCAACCAGAACCTTCAAGGGTGCCTGTTCACAATATTCCCTCAACAGAGCTCCCGGTGCTGGAAACAAGGAATCTGTACGTTAACGTAAGGGCGGTTAACGGTCAGGATATGTACTCGCGTGTGGTTTCAAGCGGCCCCTTCAGGTTTGGTACCAGACCGGAGGAGCCAACTGTTACGGGAGACTTCAACAGTGCAACCGGCGAGCTTTCAATTGGCATAGGGAACATTTTTGACAGCGGCGCACCTGTAAAGTCGGTAAGGTACAGGGTAAAAGATATCGAAACCGGGGAGCTGTTAAAGGATTGGACAACTGTTGAAACATTCCGTGCACGCAGGTTTGATTCCCCTGCCAGTTTACAGGAAAGTGTTTTCATTGATGGTAAGGCTGCTGAACAGGGATTTGATATTGAGGTTGAGGTTATCAACAGTGCAGGCAAAAGTACCCGTAGCGGGATAAGGAAAACATTTTTGCCAAAAATAGCTTCGCCCACAATAGTAATGGGGAACATAACTCTAAAATAGCAATGGTTAAAAGTTTAGAAACAGTTATTCTGTCTATGAAAAAAATAATTTTTGCAATTTTTGTTTTTGCTATTTTGGCGGAAGCAGGTGCTGAAGGTCAGGAGACTCATGTCAGGGTTGTGACCCATCCAAACGAAGTACATATCTATCATAGCAAAAGGCTTCCTGCCGGGTACGGCTTTAATGTTTACCGGCAGGATTCTCCCGGTGATGAATTCAGACTTTTAACCGAAGAGCCTTTGACAAGAGCAAGGGGGTCCGGGGAGTTGCAATCCTTGCTGGGTGAACAACTCGGGGAGGTGATGGATTTTTTTGAGGCTGAAAGCGCCGGAGAGCTTTGGCTTTATCTTCAGAGCAGGTTCCTTGAAACAATGATCGCCGTTTCCATATTCCCTGAACTGGCTGAGTCAATGGGGATGCTTTATATTGATGATGAGGCACCTGTGGGAAGTGAAGTGACCTATCGTATCGGGTTTGTGAATATGAGCGGCATCCCTTATGAGGAACCGGTTACAAAACGAGTCCTCCTGGAACCGAGGAAACCCGACCCTCCCACTCAGCTTACAGCCGCGAATGACGGACGGGTTGTGACTCTTAACTGGCATTATCCGTCAGTGGAACCTGAAGATGATGATAAGGTGATAAGATTTATTATCTACAGGATAGACCCTGAAACAGGGGATCCCCAACCCGTAACGGATGAGATAATCATTCGCAACAATGCATATGATGAGCATTCATACCGGTTCATATCGCCCGTAGTGAATGTTACGGAACAGTATTTTGTAACTGCGGCTGATATTACCGGACAGCAAAGTGCACCGGGTGAAATTCTCAGTTATGAAATTGTTGATATAGAACTTCCTGAAGTTGTTGAGGATGTAGATGTAACGGAAACAACCGACAATATGGCGGAGATTTCGTGGACGATACCAGACGACCCCGAATTAAAGGGATATAATATTTACCGTACATCAGACCTTTCCGCACCTTTTATCAGGTTAACAGATGAACTACTGCCGGCTGAACGGAATGTTTATACCGATACCACAGTTGCAGGGGGAATAACCTATTTTTACCACGTAACAGCTGTAAATCAAGATGGGCTGGAGAGCGAAAGGGGCCCGCTTGTTATGGTCAGGATTATGGATCTTATACCGCCACCTCCTCCTGAAAACCTGACTGCAGAATTTGATACGGTCAGCAGAAGTATAAGACTAAACTGGGATATTGAGGAGATTACACCCGACCTGAAAAGCTTCATCCTGCTTCGCAGAAGGGAAGACCCCCGAGAACCAGGGAGCTTCAGCAGGGTCAATTTTGACGACCTTACCGAAACCTATTTTAATGACCCCGGAGAAGGTGGACAGGGTTTCCATGAAGGAGCAAGGTACAGGTATGTTGTTTATTCTTCAGATGATGCCGGCAATTACAGCGATACGGCAATGTATTTAATTGAGGTACCCCTGCTGACACCGCCCGATCCGCCCGGTGGGGTGCTTGCATTGAATGACAGGGGACTGAGGGTGAACTTAAGCTGGAATGCATCCCCTTCAATTACCGTTCAGGAGTATGTTATATACCGCAGTGAACCCGGCAGCAATGTTTTGAATGAACTGGCCAGAACCCATTCCTCAGCAAGGTTTTACAGGGACGAAGATGTGGAGACAGGCAATGAGTATATCTATGCACTAACGTCAGTTGACCGGGCAGGAAACGAAAGCGAATACTCCCGGAGAGACACCCTCTTTTTCCGCAATACTACTCCCCCCCGTTCAGTTCGGAATGTTCAGGCTGTTGAAAGGGACGGAGGTGTTTTCCTGAGGTGGGAATCTGTCCCAAACGATGATCTGGCAGGCTACAGGGTTTACCGTTCAGCTATCCCCACAGGTGTGTTTGTACCTGTTCATGAAGGGTTGCTTACTGAAACGGAGTTTTTTGACGAAACGGGTGAAGCCGGTAAATGGTATCGCGTAAGGGCTGTTGATAGCTCGGGAAACGTAAGCAGGCCGGGTATGCCTGTCCGACCGGCAGTAGTTAACCAAAGTGAATAATTGAAAAACATATATAAATATTAAAACAGACTGAGATGAGCTTCAAGTTCAGGCAACTAAAGCAGAAAGTCTTCGCTTCAAGGTTTACGGTAACAATAGCGATATTTCTTATAGCATCCTGCTGTCTGAAATCACAGGTAACCGAACCACTGCCTGATACAGATGTCCGTCCTGTTACATTCAGCGGCACTCTGGGCATAATAAGCGAAGGATATACCGTGAGCGGTATCGATGCACGCAGGCCCCCCGGAATGGGACGTGTAATGCTGAACACAAACTTTTCACTTTTCGGCCTTCGCTCAGGTTTCAATATGTCTTATTCCACAGATGATAATGCACTGAGACAATCAATGAACAGTTTTTATTTTCACGGTACGTGGAGATGGCTTACATTGTCAGTTGGCGATGTGAATCCGGGTTTTACAAAATACAGTCTGGGAGGCGTTACGGTAAGGGGAGGCCTAATAGAGGCAGATCCCGGATTTGTATCCCTTTCAGCTACTGCCGGAAGGACAAGGAGGGCTGTTGAGTTTTCTGACAAGCCGGGGTTCCGCGACCCTTCGTTCGAGCAGTGGCTGTATGCTGCAAGACTGGGATTCGGCCGCCAGGGGAGAACACAGTTTGCATTGTCCGGCGTATATGTTCATGATGCCGAAAAATCAATAGAGAACTGGGGTACGATCAGTCCTGCAGAAAACCTGAGCATTACCCCGGAGTTCAACCTTTCTTTTTTGGATGGGGCCTTCTTCATTCAAAGCAACCTTACTGTTTCACTTTTTACAAGGGATATCACTAGCGAAGAACTGGATGTCAGCGACATTCCGGGCTCAGAATATATTACAGGACTGTTTACGCCTCGTTCCGGTTCGAGGGTGGATTATGCAGGGGAGGTTACAGCCAATATAAATGCCGGCCCGTTCAGGGTCACGGGCGGGTATGAAAGGATTCAGCCCGGCTTTATGTCACTCGGACTCGGACATATACGAAGCGACCAGGAACTGATCAGGGTTCGTCCGCAGGTAAGGATGTTGAACGGAAGGGTTAGCCTTGGAGGGAACTTTACTAGCGGCAGGAATAACCTTCTTGAAACAAGGATATCAACCACAAGCAGGCAGCAGATAGGAGCAAATGCCAACCTCAGGCTGGCACAATCCCTTAATATGACCCTTTCCTATATGCAGATGGGGAACGAGAATAAACCGGTTGATATGACGGTGGAAGGTGCAAATGAAATGCATCAGAAACAGCTTTCCCGCAACTTCATGGTTGTTCCGACCATAGTAATCCGCTCCGGGAGTATGGCACACTCATTGACACTTAACGGGTCATACCAGGTGCTTGACGACCGGAGTACTGCCGTTCTGGATGGCACCCGTCCGCCCGTAGAGTTCACAAATATAAGTACCGGACTTACATATGGTACTTCCCTCCCTTCGGGTCTTTCCCTCAACCTTTCAGGTAACCTGCTGCGAAATGAAATGGGTGAATCAACCAATACGGGTTACTCGGTTAACAGTTCTGTTGGTTACGGATTTTTTGAAAGGAGGCTTACAACCAATCTCACCCTTGGCTGGTCGCAGAACGGTATTGAATACGTGCAGAGGGTTGATGAAAACGACCCGGTGGCAATGGCTAACTACATTAAATGGATAACACGGCAAAGGCTGAAAGGAAACGACATTATAGAGGGCGAATATATAGTAAGCCAATGGTCGCGGCAGCTAATGATGAATCTTTCAGCTTCTTACCGCTTGCCGAACGGCAATCCTTTGCGTCTGATGGTAAGGGGATTGATTAACACACCCTCTGATGAGGATGCAGGACAGGCTTATGAAGAGGTACATGCCACCCTGAGGTATGAGCACAGGTTTTGAAAATTACAAATGTGAATAAACACCAACAATGAAATAACCAGTTAACATTACTAATAAATCTAATTTGAAAAATATGAAAAGTTTTAAAAAGAATTACCTGGCTTACTTTTTGACATTTACCGGGGTGATGTTTTTTCTGCTTTTGGGATGCGGCAAGGATGACCCTGCAGAACAGCCAACACTTGGAACTCTTAATGTTTCGGATGTCACCAAAAACACTGCTGTGATAAGTGGTACCGTTGTGCATGACGGGGGAGCAAGCATTACAGAGAAAGGTGTTGTGTGGAGCACTTCCCAGGATCCAACCGTTGATGATAATGAGGGTAAAACCAGTGCAGGCAGCGGTGAAGGAGATTTTACATTGACATTAACAGGGCTTGATCCCGGAACACTTTACTATGTGAAGGGTTATGCCACCAACAGTGAAGGCACGGCTTACAGCAGCCAGCTTAACTTCACAACAGATGGTGAACTTGCCACTGTTACAACCACTGATATTACTGATATAACAACAGAATCGGCTGTTTCGGGTGGCGAAGTGACTGACGATGGTGGTCTGGAAGTTACTGTCAGAGGTGTTGTATGGAGCG
>PUMT01000136.1 GCA_003551495.1 Bacteroidota bacterium | reverse complement strand
CCAGACCGACTTTGGTACACCGGGAGGCTACTTCCTTTTCGTCGGGGATTATGCAAAAAACATATCCGAATACACCTCTGAAAATGTGGAAATAGGAGATAAACTCATCTCGTTTAACAATACACCCGTTGATGAGTACCTCGACGAATTGAAACTCTACATGAGATATTCAAGCTATAACGGACTGTGGCGGCAAATGGCACAGCATATATCCAGGCAGCACTGGCGCCTCCCTGTCCCGCTTGACAAGGAAAAGATGACCCTGAAACTCGAAAAAAGCAACGGCCAGCAGTATGAACTGACTCTGCCATACACAGACCAGGATGATATCAGCTGGGAAGGGTATTTCAAGGCACACGGGGACCACAGGTATGAAGGATTTGATAAAACCATCTCCGCGGAATGTTACGACCTCTACGAACACCAGAGCAAAAATGTGCTGGTAATAGACTGGTACGGATTCCGTGCATCTCTTATAGAAGATGTGGATAAACTGATGGAATATGCACAACAGAACGGCCTGCTCAACCATGATATAATTTTTGACGGCACCAGAAGCAGGGGGGGATCAAACGGCAACTATTTGATTCAACGTTTATTTAATGAGCCCTATAAGGCAACTTTCGGTGATCTTAAACTAAGTGATCTTACCCCAAAGTTCGTTGAAAACCGCATGAGAGCATACGAGGCAGGCAGACTTGGCGGTGTCGACGATGACGGAACACGTCAAATTGAGTGGCTAACAACCGATGTTATGGAAGCCTGGGAAAGGGGAGATAATTTCAGCAACAGAGTTCAGCACAAATTGTCGGCTGTTGACAAGGATCACGATGGTGTTCTTCAGCCGGCAGAGGTTACTTTCACCGGAGAGGTTGTTAGCCTGCTGGGGCCACACGGCGGATCACACCTTGATCAGTACGCATCAATGGTGATAGACAATAAGCTGGGGTACACCATCGGGATGCCGGTGGGAGGTTTCAGCAGCACATGGGAATTCGGCGAAGTACTACACTTCCCTATCAGTGGAAAACCGGTGGTTTACTTTGAGTGGGGAATGGGGCATACACTAAGGCCCAATGTGGATCACCCCATAAGAATAGCCGATAAATACGGAAGGCTGCACGGAATGGGAATTGACCCCGACGGGGCTGTGCTGGAAGGAAACCCTCCAACTGTGGACAAATTCATACCGCAAACAAGGGAAAATTACCTGGAATACTACCAAATAATCATGGATGAAGCAATGAGACATCTCGGACACAGGTAAGAGGCGGACTTTCACCACAGGGTTATCTACCACGGACGGCAAACAAAATCAGGCAGGAGAAACGGGATTATTTCCCGTTTCAACCTCCCGCTCCACACTAAGTAATATTCGTTAAACGGCAGTTACTTGTGCGCCATACGAATAAAAGAACCGGGAAAAGTAATAATTGGCCTTCCCGGTTCTTTAATGAAAAAATGGAAGGTAAATAAGAAAAAGTTTTCTTTATTTGCAGAGATTAGTTTATATCCCTCAGGCACCGGACAGCATAAGCAGGCTCCTTGTCTGAACTGCACCGGTTGACAGTACTGAATTCATGGTACATAACCCTCCTCCAGGCCTGATTGTAATAACTTTCGGTAGTTGTCCACCAATAGCCGTTGAATCCGGCAGAATGGAAGCGTCCGTCGCTGCCGCGGTAACCTCCAGGAAGAGCGGAAAAACCGTAATCATCCGTGCCGTCGCCTTTTTCAAACCATCCAGATTTTGCTTTCAGTTTTTTACCTGCGTCATATCCCCTTAAATACAAGCCGTCCCATTCGGAATCACCAACCCCGTATTTGCTGTCAACTGAACCTTCAAGCTCTTTCCAGTCATCATCAGTTGGAACGCGCCAGCCTACAGGACAAAGCTCATTTGTGTTTACTGCATACCAATTGTAAAGAGCTCCATAAACATCTGAATTACTTTCATCATTGTCAAACCAAACATATGCACCTGTACTAAGTTTGCTCCATTCTTCATCATCTGTTACATTTGGTATTGGTGTGCCATATCTGTAAGTTGTTGTTCTTAAATTCTCAGTCATCCATTCCTGATTGCCAATTTTTACTGTTTTGTAACGATTCCCCTCGATGTCCATAACAATCTGTATTGGCTGCTGCGAACCATCATCCGGCAATGTATTAAAAGAAATTGTTTGTCCGTATGCAGTGCCTGCTTTATTAGTAGCAAAAGCCCTGACATAATATTTCGTTTCAGGAATAAGTCCGGAAATAGTACTTATAAAACTGCCTTTACCTCCTGTATTTGTCTTTTTGCTGTAGCAATTATCCAGTGTCGGTTCAGTATGATAACTGCACCATACCACTCCGCGATTTGCAACAAAAGCCCCCCCATCATCCGTAACCTCACCGCCTGTCCTTACACGTGTAATTTCAACATCTGATACAGGCAAAGTGTTAATTGACGGAAGGCTGGCCGGATTATCTTTTTCACATCCCCAAAAAAATATTACAAGAAATGACAAGGAAATAATATTTAGATCGACCTTACACATGATTCTTCAATTGGAATAAAAAAAGAAAACCTTCAGAAAATTGAGCTATTATCCGACTAATAAAAAACGTCTTATAATGATAAAATTACATAATATTTCATCAAAAAAATCATTTTAGTACAAACCCTCCGGTTTTATCAGGTAAACAGAGGTAATTAAATCTTTATTCAAAAACCCTTTAAACAACTAAAAGGCATAATAAAACCATTAAATAAGAATTTATTCTTCAGCAAAAGGAAGCGAAAAAGAGAATCTGCTTCCCTTGCCCGGTTGGCTGTCAACCTTCAACTTTTTACTGTGCTTTTCAAGAAGCTCGAAGCAAAGTACCAGTCCCAGACCTGCTCCGGATTCATTGGCGGGGTTGTCTGTCCCGTCTCCTTTTCCAGCATTGAAAAGGTTGTCTATTTGCTCAGGTGACATTCCTACACCGTCGTCAGAGACGGAAATCTCAATTTCACCTTTGCGGTGTTTTGCGGAAACTTCGATAGTGCCGTTACTGTTTGTAAACTTAATAGCGTTTGAAAGCAGGTTTCTCATAACAGTGGCAACCATCTTTTTGTCCGCTACAACCATTGAAGGAGTGTCAACTTCAACATAAAGGTCAATATTTTTCATTTCCGCAATTTTCCTGTACTGCATCGCCAGTTCATCAATAAAGTCTTCAAGGTCAATAACATCCGGTTTAAATGAAAGCTTGCCGCTGTCGGTCTTTACCCACGTAAGCAGGTCGTCCAGCAACTGATTGGCATCCGAGGAAGAACTGCTGATTATTCCGGCAAACTTTCTGATCTTTTCAGTTTCTTTTTTATCTACCTTTTCAATAAGCAGATCGCTGAATCCTTGTATGCTGTTTATATGGTTCTTTATATCGTGCGACATTATGGAAATAAGCCTCTCCTTACCGGCATTCTGTTTTCTCACTTCCTCAAAAAGCAATGAATTCTGGAGTGCAGAAGCAGCAAGGTTGCCCAATGCTCCGGCAATATTGGCATCATAATCGTTAAAGTTACCGGGTTTGTTCGCCATTCCTATGAGCCCGACTACCTTGCCACTTACGATCAATGGTGCAAAAAGTACATTTTTTAATTTAACATGCCCTTCAGGTAAGAGACTTTGCCATTCACTTTTGCTGAAATCATTATGATAAACTGTTTTTTTCAAGCTATAAGCTTTTTCCCTTAATCCCCTGACCGGCATCGGCAAGTACGGGTCAACGCGGCAATCAGCTTTCCCTGAATCGAGGTAAAGAACCTTGTTTTCTTCACCGTCATCAGATAAAAGTGCAACATAACCAGATGTTGCACCTGTTATCTTTTTGCAGAAACCAAACAGCGTTTCGGCAGTTTTTTCGAAACTGCTTAATTTGAGTATTTCCCGGGCACCTTTGTATAATATGCCCAGGCTGTTTTCAAGCCTCTGTTTTTCAGCAAGCAAATTTTCATAATCATTATCCCGATCCATGATATGTGAATATATGAATATGTGATATACTTATTAAATAAGATATCCCCGAAAAAATAACAAGATAATAAAAAAAATATTTCCGTCAGTTGAACTGTAAAAGTATTGATTTTATTAAATAAACAAACATAAAACTATCCCGTAACTCATTTTGCTGAACATTTGCCCGCAAAATGAGCACGGGGATCCGGGGGATTTACCCGGATGTTCATGGCAGGGAAAGTAAAGGGGGATTAAACCGAATAATAATCTGGTGGCATATTCGAATTATTTTTCTTTACCTCCTGAACATGTAACCCAATCCAAATTTCGTTACAGGCCCTAAATCATTTTTTCTGCCTCCCATGGTATAATGGGGCTGATCAATGAATTTCTCGTCTGTTGAACCAAGTATCACACCGTATCCGACACCAGTATTTATATAAAAATTTCCGGCAAGTGGAAACCGGGCACCAATACCCGCATAATGCTCCAATGTGGCTATCCTGCCTCCGGGAACCACTATTTCTTCCATTGTAGGTTGCATTACCTGAAGCCTGTCAGGTATCATGCTGGTACGGTATATAAAATTGTACTGGAAAAAAAACTCCGGTTTAAAATAACTGTTCCCCCTGAAAAGATTTCTCCCATTCAAAGATTTAAAAAAATGTCTGTATATAAGCTCACTTCCCGAAATACGGGATGATTCAAGTTGCATTATAATCCCGGCCTCCAGGTGACGGTTTCCTTTTTCAACGCTAAAATTTACATTCAAGCCGGGACCGTATCCGCTGGCAGAACTTGTATGGTACATATTGAACCCGAAAGTGGTGCGGGAAACTGAGTCATGTACCTCCTGAGCTTTCACTGATGAAGTGAAGAAAGCGAAGAGTGCAAGAATTATTATTGTATTTTTCATGAGTAAATGATCTTTATGAGATATTGTAATGGCCGGTTAATTTTAACTTTATTATGATTTAATCTCTTCCATGTATACACATATACAACAATTTGGTTTTCAAACAGAAGGTGAGCAAAACCATATATTGAGGTGATCCAGATCACTACTTTAATGAAATTAGCCTGAAAATCAAATGTATAAAAGGAAAATCAACCCAGCCTGCTGAGGGTTCTGATAATAGCCGGACTGGTTATCTCAACTTTTTTTCCGTCGAGTTTAATGATTTTGTCGTGCCTGAACTCCGCGAGAGTCCTTATCATGCTCTCCTTGGTTGTACCTGCTAGTTCTGCAAGTTCCCTGCGTGTCAGGGGGAGTGTAAAAGTTTCGCTTTTATAGATTTTTTCGGAAAAGTAAAGAAGCATATCTGCAACCCTTCCAGGCAACTGTTTTTGAAACTGGTTCATGAATCTCGAAATTATATTCAATCCCTCTGTGCCTGCGTATTTCAGTATCAATGAGGCAAACTCCCCGTTATTCTTTATCAAATTGCGAAAAAAAGAAATCTCTGTTAAAACTACATTTGAATGTTCAACTACTTTAGCACTGCATCTGTACAGATCCTGATCGGAAGCATTCAAAAGTGTAACGAAATTACCTGGTGTTATCAGACCGAATACGAGTGAACTGTTGTGTCTCCCGTTTATGAAGACTTTGATAAGACCTGTTTGCAAAAACATTATATGTGATACAGGTGAATCCTGCCTGAACAATATTTCACCCTGAGAGTAGGAAACCAGGTGACTGAACTTTTTAAAATCATGTTTTTCATCTTCAGACAAAACATCATAAAAGGGGAATTCATTAATAAAATTTGCAGAAGATGTATTTTTCATTTTGT
>PUMT01000026.1 GCA_003551495.1 Bacteroidota bacterium | reverse complement strand
TTATCCTGGGCGACCTGTCTGCCGGCGCCAATTACGAGCTGGTGCTCGACCCGGCCTCACCCTCGTTTGAGATTTTGCCTCTTGAGGTTACCATTACGCCTCTTTCCGGCCAGTCGAAGGTTTACGGTTCAGCCGACCCTGAATTTGATTTCACCCATTCCCCATCGCTTGTGGGGGACGATGAATTTACCGGTTCCCCTGGCCGTTCTCCCGGCGAGGATGTTGGCATTTATGATTTTATCCTGGGCGACCTGTCTGCCGGCGCCAATTACGAGCTGGTGCTCGACCCGGCCTCACCCTCGTTTGAGATTTTGCCTCTTGAGGTTACCATCACCGGGTCATTTACCGTTTATGACAAACTGTATGACGGTACAACCGATGCTGAAAAAGATCAGGATGATCTTCAACCGGATGGTTTCCTGCCCGGAGACGAAGTGATCCTCACAGATGTGGTTGTGGAATTTACTAATCCGGGACCCGGTACAGGAATTGAAGTGGTTATTTCCGAAGCTATGATTACCGGTAGTGATTCACCGAACTATACCCTCTCATTGGAGGGCGCCCCGGTCAGCTCGGCAGATATAAAACTATCTCCTGTAATAACCGATGCAGAATATGATGCAAATACTGGCAGGCTTACCCTCAACGGCAACAATTTTGACGTAAGTAATGAGGTGGAAGCCGGTAAGTTTACCTTGTCAAACGGAGTCAATTCCTATACCTTAACTGGTATGACAGCCAATGTATACCCCACATCCCAAAGCAGTGCAACTCTTATTATTGAAGGTAAGGAAAAGGCTTACCTGAACTGGATATTCAACAACAACGGCATCCGTTCAAGGGACAATGATCTGTTTACCTTGTCGGTAGTCGAAGATTGGAACGGGATGGCATTTGCTGAAGACAACATTGAGCCGCTTGTTGTTATAAATTTTGCGCCTCCCACCATTGAGTCAGCCACTTACAACAGGGATAACGGAGAACTGGTTGTAACGGCAACCAGACTTGCAGCGTCAACGGGCACAGTTAAGGATATTGATGCCACAAGGTTTACCATAACCGGTAAAGACAATCAGTCCCGGACACTTACATCTGAAAGTAATGACCAGGATGTTACTTCGGAAACTGAGTTCAGAATATATATTGCCGGTAACGACAAGGTTGAGGTGGACAATTTGCTCGATGTGGAAGGAACAACATCCAGCACAGGTCATACCTATAACCTTGGCGCTGCAGACAACTGGAACAGGCCTGTGCATAGCTATTACAATATATCCGACCTCACCGGGAATGTTATTACCGCCCTGAATATTCCCAACCAGCCACCGGTTGCAAAAAATGTTATGATCACAGGGAGCCCTGATATAGGTGAAACTGTAACCGGATACTATGAGTATGAGGATTATGAAGATGACCCGGAAGGCAATTCCATTTTTGCCTGGTACAGGGCTGATGATGCTGAAGGCACCGGTGAAGAGCTTATTGAAGGTGAAGACGGGATATCCTATACAATCAGTGTAGAAGATGCGGGCAAATACATTGCTTTTGAGGTAACACCGGTTGCGCAATCGGGCACGACTCCCGGTGAACCTGTCAAAAGCGAGTATGTTGAAGTATCTAATGCCCCGCCTGTTGCATCAGATGTTGTTATAACCGGAACTTTGGCAGTCTCTGCCGAACTGGAGGCAAACTATGTTTACTGGGATGCCGAAGGAGATCCTGAAGGAGAAACAGTTGTAAAATGGTTCAGGTCGGATGATGATACCGGGACCAATGAACAGGAAATTTCTACAGGACACAACTATACACTTACCCTTGACGATGAAGAGAAATATATAAGAATAGAGGTAACGCCTGTTGCCGTAAGCGGGACAATAACCGGTGAAACCGTTTCCAGTGCATATTACGGACCTGTTGATAACATGCTGCCACAAGCATCCATTGAGGGAATCACTGAGTTTTGCCAGGGAACATCCGTAAACCTGGTGTTCAGCTTTACAGGATTTGGTCCATGGGATGTTACTTACACAGACGGAACAGAGGAGTACAGCTTTACCTCTGCCGAACCGAGCTATACTGTACCTGTTTCGGAGGCCGGGAGTTACAGTGTTACAAAGCTTGTTGATTCTGAAGGTTATGAAGGTGTCGAACTGGGGGAAGAAATTGTTATAAGCTCCCTTCCGGTTATTATTGTTGATGATTACCGTTATATTGAAAACTTTGAATTTGGCGACGGCTACTGGTCAGGTTACAATGATGATCCTGAAACAGATATATGGAAGCTGGGTTTACCCGACGGATCAGTTTTCCCGTCAGCTTCCTCCGGAAGCTATATATGGTATACAGATATAGAAGACAAGACAATTCCTTTACATTCATGGCTGGCGGGTCCCTGCTTCGATCTGGGTGAAACCGAACGTCCTATGATTGCAATTGATATTTTCAAAAGATTCGGTGAGGATAGCGATGGCGCTGTTTTACAATATACTACTGACAACGGGCAGAACTGGGAAAATATTGGTGATGACGGATACGGCATAAACTGGTATAATTCCGGCTCAATAGCGGGAATGCCTGGTGGACAGGGGGCAGGATGGACAGGCCATGAAAATGAATGGATTGATTCAAGGCATGAACTGGATAATTTGAAAGGAGAACGTTTTGTAAGATTCAGGATTGCCTATGGATCTGATGGTTCAGGACAATCTGCCGGTGGTGTTGCCATTGACAATATCCGGATTGGTGAACGTGCCAGACTTGTGCTAATGGAACATTTTACCAATGCATCTGACAACAGCAGTATTGCAGCCAATAAAATGCTCCGTGATTTTGCTGCAATAAAACCTTATGATATGGCCTACATAAGCTTTCATACATCATTTCCCGGCAATGATCCCCTTAATGAATTCAATCCGGCAGATCCACTTGCAAGGGCATTGTTTTACGGTATTTCTTCAGTTCCGCGATCTGTTATGGAAGGAGGCGGCAATGGAAATTATATTTATAACTATTCCACATCTGCACCTGAAGTTGAGCATCTGATGAGCGCTGCACTTGGCGATCCGCTCTTTGAAATATCCATTGATCAGACCAATATTGACAATGAAATATTTGTTGATCTGGAATTGACTTCCCTTACAGACCTGAATAACAATAATATGCTACTTCATGTTGCAATAATTGAGCAGGAAATTGATGGAGCACTGGTTGGGCTGCCAGATGATTACGTTTTTACCAATGTGGTTAAAAAGCTGCTGCCCGATGCTGCCGGCACTGAACTGCCTGCAGTGTGGACTGAAGGTCAGAATATCAGCTACAATTTATCCTGGGAAGCAAGAAATGTTTTTCAGGAAGACAATCTTGCTATTGTAGCATTTGTTCAGGATGAAAACAACAAGACAGTGTTGCAGACCGCTGTATCCTCCGGATTTGACTTTCCGGTTACAGGTGACCCTCCGCCACCTGTAATACCTTTCCCACCTAATATTCCGGTTTCCGAAAATATTGTATTTTATCCCAATCCAACAGTTGATGAAATATCTGTCCGTTTCCCGGCTGTTACCGAATCTATGCATATCCTCGAGATCTATGATATGAGCGGAAAACTATTGCATTCAGAGTTTATTTATGAGGGCAGATACCTTCACACATTAAATGCCGGTGTGATGGGGAAGGGGATGTATATTTTCAGGGTGGTAGACAATACCCGCAATACTATTGCAAAACAGTTGGTTGTCATCCATTAGTCTGTGCAAAATTGACAGTTTGCATCTGTGTTATGTGACAGGATGGCATGAAATTGCAAAATATTTTCGTTGGCACATAAGTTGAATAGTTTTTTAGTGAAAACAAAAAGTTAAATTAAAAAAAATAAAGGAGGTATTGAGATATGTTGCCAACATTCAGAAGAAGAAAAGGCTCAATGCCAAGTATAGTTGATGAATTCTTTGGCAGGGACCTGATGTCAGACCTATTTGAGGATGTACAAACAGGAATAAGCGTACCTGCTGTGAACATTATTGAGTGCAGGGATGATTATCGTATAGAAGTTGCTGCACCAGGTCTTACAAAAAAGGATTTCAACATCAGTGTGGAGGATAATATACTGACTATTACCTCTGAAAAAGAGTATGATGAAGAGAAGAAAGATGAAAAGTTCATGCGCAGGGAGTTCGGTTACTCTGCTTTCAGAAGGACTTTCAGTCTGCCTGAAGGGGTTGATGCAGAGAAGATCAATGCATCACACAAGGATGGTGTGCTTACAATAATCCTGCCGAAGAAGGAAGAAGTAAAGGCCAGGGCTCCGAAGCAGATCAAAATTGAATAGTATAATGCAGGTGATCTGAAGGAGCCTGCTTTTAGAAAACAAGCATTATGCTTGTTTTTTTTATGAAGTGGCGTTTTTGTAAGGGGAACTGTTGAATTCAGGTATATATTTTAATTTCCCGGCTATCTCATTTATCAGCCGGGTTTTTTTAACAGGGGTTACCCCGACATACTGGCATACCAGGCTACCGGCAAGGTTTGCAATATATGCCATATCAGCAGCTTTCATGTTTGCTGCCATACAGACTGAAGCTACTCCGATGACAGTATCTCCCGCTCCGGACACATCTGAAACCTGATGAGTCATAGCCGAAATGATTTTGTTCACTTCCCTGCAGCCCAGTAAAACGCCATTCTCAGAAAGAGTTACAAGCATGTACCTGATATTCTTTTCTTCCTGAAGCACCTTTGCCGCCGCTATAATGCTTTCAGAATCCTCTTTAACCAGGTCAGTTTTCATGCCTTCTGCCAGTTCTTTCAGGTTAGGTTTGAAAAGTGTAAGGTTATTATAATATCTGAAGTTCTTTTTTTTGGGATCAGCAGCAACCGGAATATTCTTACTTTTTGAAATTGCAATTAAATTCCTTATCATTGAGGGAGTTACCACCCCTTTATCGTAATCAGCTATAATGATGGCATCGATTTTTTTGTTGGAAGTGGCAGTATTAATGTAATCCAGCAACCTTTTTTCAATTTTGTGAGGTATCCTGTCCAGAACCTCTTCATCAACTCTTAATAATTGCTGGTTATATCCAAATACTCTTGTCTTTACCGTTGTATTCCTTTTTTCGTCTGTAATAATTCCCTCACAACTCAGACCGTTGCTGATTGCCTGCTCACAAAACAAGGACTTGTTTTCATCATCACCGGTAACGGAGCAGAGTATTGGATTTGCCCCCATAGCCCTGACATTAAGGGCAACATTGGCCGCTCCTCCAAGCCGGTTTTCCTTTTTTTTGACTGTAACAACCGGTATGGGTGCTTCGGGGGAGATTCTTTCAACAGTCCCCCACATATAGGAATCCAGTATACAATCCCCTACTATTATTATGTTAAGGTTGCGGAATGAGTCAAAAATTTTTTCGATCTTAAATTTGTCAATTTTTTCCATTTTTTCGGCCTTAACTTGTGGAATGACAAATTTAAAAAAAAACATACTATAAGGGGTCAACGTCGGGGATGATTTTAATCATTCTGAAGCGGGAGATTGAACACAGTTTTTCCATACACTCTTTTATCTCTTTTTTGCGTTGAGTCAGATTGTCTGAGCGTTTTATTTTTATAAGTATGTTTTTTATACTCCAGTTCTGAATTCTTGGAACAAGCGGAAAATCAGGACCCAGCACCCTGTCCCCGAAATGATCATAAAGATACTCCGCAAGTTTTCCTGCGCCTTCTTCAACTGTTGAGGGGTTTTTGTGTTTCAGTGTAATTTTTATAAGGCGATAAAACGGAGGATATCCAAACTGTTTTCTTTCCATTATCTGAGCCGTAAAAAAACCGTCATAATCACCTTCTATTATGTGCCTGAACACGTCGTGATCCGGGTTGCAAGTCTGTATAATTACTTTCCCTCTCTTTTCCTTTCTGCCGGCCCTGCCGCTTACCTGTGAGATTAACTGGAAACATCTTTCGTGAGACCTGAAGTCAGGATAATGGAGCAGGTTGTCGCCATTAAGTATTCCTACAAGAGATACATTGTCAAAATCAAGCCCTTTTGTGATCATCTGTGTTCCAACCAGTATATCAGTTTCTCCTTTCTCGAACCGGTCAATGATCTTTTCGTAGGACTTCTTTTTTCTGGTTGAATCATAGTCCATTCTGGCAATATTTGCACCGGGGAAGAAAACAGCCAAATCACTTTCAATCCTTTGAGTTCCAAACCCGCAGGTATTTAAGGATCCGGAATTGCATGAGGTGCATGATTGAGGAATATTTTGCGACCTTCCGCAGTAGTGGCATATGAGACTGTTTTTTTGGCTGTGATAGGTCAGGCTGACATCACATTGCCTGCATTGAGGGATCCATCCGCATGAGCGGCATTCTAAAAAAGGTGCAAATCCCCTCCTGTTTTGGAAGAGAATAACCTGTTCCTTTTTTTCAAGGGTTTCGCTGATTTCCTCAAGCAATTCAGGGGTGAAGTGAGATTTCATCTCTCTTTTTTTCCTGGCCTTCATGACATCGGCCAGCTTTATTTCGGGCATCATTGTATTGCCGAACCTTTCATCAAGTTTTACCAGTCCGTATTTGCCAGATTTAGCATTAAAATAGGTTTCTACTGAAGGAGTTGCAGTACCCAGAAGTGTTTTCCCTCCATGTATTTTAGACAGCATAACTGCTGAATCACGGGCGTTGTATCGGGGTGCAGGATCAAACTGTTTATAGGTATTTTCATGCTCCTCATCTGCTATTACCAGTCCAAGATCCCTGAATGGCAAAAATATGGAAGATCTTACACCAATTATCACACTATATGATTCACTATCTCTGTTAAGAACATTGTTCCACACTTCCATCCTTTCCCGGCCGCTAATTCCCGAATGATATACTCCAACCTTCCTGCCGAGAGCCAGTCTGAGTCTTTTGACTATTTGTGTTGTAACTCCAATTTCAGGAAGAAGGTATAATACCTGTTTCCCCTTTTGAATAAATTCCTTTATTAACTGTATGTATATTTCAGTTTTTCCGCTGGATGTAACCCCATACAGCAAAACAACATCTTTTTCCCTGAACCCTTCTCTTATACTGCAAATGGCATTGTGCTGCACCTTGCTAAGCTCAATTGTTCTTGTAGCACAAAACTGTTTATCCCTGCTTTTGCCTGAATTGAGTACGTTTTTTTGCGAGAAAATCCCCTTTTTCACAAGAGTGTTGAGTGTTTGCGATGAAACGCCTGTTGAAGCCATTAATTCTTTTGCCGGGATTTCAGTCCACTCCCTGCCTGATTGCGGATTGCCAGATTTGTCGATATATGCCTGAACCACCTGCAATTGCCTGGGGGCTTTTCTTAACTTATTGCAAATATCTTCAAGTTGTTCACATTTTATTTCATCTGAAAGTTTTAAATATTTTTCAGTTTTTTGGGAGCTCTTCATTTTTATCGATTCTTCAGCAAATATTGCACCTTTGTCAACCAGTTTTTTAATTACAGTAAAACCGTTTTGAACACCTTCAACCGATGAAACCTCTCCGGCAGTTGTGCATTTTTTCTGAAGAAGAAATTTGTAAAGAGTTTTTTCTTTTTTGCTTAAAAGGCTTGTTTCATTAAAAGAGGGATTAGAATACAGAAATGTTTCGCTTTCAAGTTTCAGTCCGGCAGGCACGGCAGCTTTGTAAACCTCTCCTGCTGAACACATGTAATAATCCGACATCCAATTCCATAATTTAAGCTGAACCGGCAGAATTACCGGAGAAGAGTCGGGAGATGACAAGATTTTTTTTGTTTTATAGTCTTCAGGTCTACTTTTGTGTACCTTATAAACTATTGCAGAATAGAACTTTTTTTTTCCGAATTGAACAATCACTCTCATTCCGGGAGCAACAGAGCTTTTAAATTCATCCGGCACCGAATAGGTAAAAAGTCCTTGCAATGGAAGAGGCAGGATCAGGTCTGCAAAAAGTTCATCTTGGCCGGGCATTGTTTGACTTTATTGTTATTGCTGGTTTTTCGATATTTCCTCAATTCTGCCTGCAATCTTTTCCATAAGCCACATTGGAGTTGAAGTCGCACCGCACACACCAACCGATGAAGCATTTTTAAACCATTCGGGTTTGAGTTCGGAAGTTTCTGAAATGCTGTGAGACTTGGAATTTCTTTCCTGGCAGGCTTTGAAAAGGATTTTTCCATTGGAGCTATTCTTTCCGCTCACAAAGATTATCACATCGTGGATATTGCAGAATTTTCTTATCAGAGGCAATCTTTTGGAAACCTGGCGGCATATTGTATTGAACACCTGGAACGGAACATCTTCTTTCATCATCTTTTCAATTTTGGAGGTAATGAGCTGGTACTCTTCAGAGCTTTTTGTAGTCTGCGAAAAAAGGGCAACAGGTTTTGAAGGATCAATTTTTCCAACATCATTTATGCTTCTTAATACAATCGCCTTTCCCGATGTTTGTCCAAGAAGACCAATTGTTTCGGGATGTCCGGGTTCCCCGAAAATGACAATCTGCCCGTTTTGCCCCTTCATCCTGTCGTAAGTTTTCTTGATAAGCCGCTGAAGCTTTAGCACAATAGGACAGCTGGCATCGATGATGTTTATATTATGCACATTTGCAAGGCGGTAAGTTTCAGGCGATTCGCCATGAGCTCTGATCAGCATTGTTTTGTTTTTTATCGCATGAAGGCCCTCGTGCTGTATTGTGATAAGCCCCTTATTCTGCAACCTTTTCAGTTCAGCTTTATTGTGGACTATTTCTCCAAGACAGTAAAGGGTCCCTGAACGTTTAAGCTCTTTTTCGGCTTCGTTAACAGCAGAAACAACTCCAAAACAAAAACCGGAATCGGGATCAATATGAACTCGCATTTGTATAAAAAATGTTTTGCAGATTATTTATAACTATATTGCCTACTTTCCACATCTATTCAGAAAACAGCTTTTCACTGAAGTGATCCAGGAACCATTCCATCTGTTCTTCCTGTGTCATATTACTTGTATCAAGGGTAACAGCATCATCTGCTTTTTTTAACGGACTTTCGGAGCGTGTTTCATCCATCCGGTCACGCTGAACCAAATTCTCCTTTACCTCCCCAAACCCGGCCTTTATTCCTTTTTCGCTCAACTCCCTGTACCTTCTCCGGGCTCTCACATCTGCAGAGGCAGTCATAAAAATTTTAATATCTGCGTCAGGGAAAACTACAGTGCCGATATCACGTCCATCCATTACCACACTTTTTCTGCCCGCCATTTTTCGCTGAAATAAAACCATTTTATCCCTCACCTCTTTAATTTTACTCACAATACTTACCATTTCAGAAACCTCAATACTTCTTATATCCTTTTCAATGTTTTCATAATTCAGATGTGTTTCGTAATCACCGCTGATACTGTTAATTTTAAAACTGATATCTATTCTTTCAAGCAGACCTGATAATTTGTCTTTATCCCTGTTGTCCGCGGGATCCAAACCTTCCCTGAGGCATGCAAGTGTTACTGCCCTGTACATGGCTCCGCTGTCAATATAAATAAAACCCAGTCTTTGTGCAATAGCTTTTGCAAAGGTGCTTTTTCCGCTGGATGAATATCCGTCGACAGCTATTATAATAGTCTTTCCTTCACCCGTCATTTTTTATGCCATATTTAATGTAAAGTTAATCAATCTTTGCCCTAACCTGATTTGAAAAACAAGCAAGCCTGAAAAAAGTTTTTCAATTGGCTGTTCAATCGGTTGAAATTATTGAAGATAAGCACGTTTTTGGAATAGTCCCTTTTTTTTTATATTTTTGTTACGCGAAAACAGATGGAGGATTTTGTTTTGACTTCACTTTTATTTTTCACCCTCCCTTCCAGGAAAGGCCGGAGTTGCTCATTTTTTTAAATCTTAAATATATAAACAAAATTTTTATGGATTTTAAAATTTATAAATCACATACCGAAATTACAGATGAGGTTAAATCGGAAGTTATCGATTTTTTATTTAACCATCTTGATCAATACCGGGACAACAAAGAGGATATTGAAAAGGCGATTGATTTTGCCCTCGGAAAATCATGCGATCTGGGAGGATATGTCCTGACCGGAAGGGAAGGTGGAGAAATGGTTGGAGTAGTTGTTGTGAACAGAACCGGAATGGAAGGATATATTCCTGAGAATATACTTGTTTATATAGCGGTTGATAACAGATTCAGAGGCAAGGGGTACGGAAAGATGCTGATGAAAGAGGCAATAAACAATGCAGAAGGCAATGTTGCACTTCATGTTGAGCCCGATAACCCTGCAAGATATTTATATGAAAAACTTGGATTTACAAGCAAATATCTGGAAATGCGATATGTAAAATCCCGATGAATATGCCCGAAAAGCCCGGAGTTGAATCACTTGTGGCAATAAGAAAAAAGTTGCATGCCAGACCTGAACTATCAGGAAAGGAACATTTTACTTCCAGGTATATTGAAAATATTCTTGAAGAGCTTCAGCCTGACTCTCTGTCGAAAAATATTGGCGGACAGGGAGTAGCTGCAATATTCAAAGGCAGGGAACCTGGTCCGCGTATTATGGTCAGAAGTGAACTGGACGCGCTTCCGATTAAAGAGAGCAATAATTTTGAGCACCGCTCAAAGGTTGATGGTGTATCCCATAAATGCGGGCATGACGGACATATGGCAATAGCAATCGGTGTGGCACGGTATTTTTCAATAAACAGACCTTCAAAGGGTGAGTTAATGGTTCTTTTCCAGCCTTCCGAAGAAAACGGAGAAGGAGCCGGGAAAGTTATGTCAGACCCTTTTATGAATGAAAACCGTCCCGATTTTGTGCTTGCACTCCACAATCTTCCCGGGTATCCCCTTAACAGGGTCGTATTACGTAACGGAGTGTTTGCGTCTGCATCAAAAGGGATGATCGTGCGCCTTAAAGGAAAAACATCACATGCGGCAGAACCTGAAAACGGGCTTAGTCCGGCAATGGCAGTTTCCGATATTATTAGAGAGCTGATGCTCCTTCAAAACGAGCCTATATTCAGGTCTTTTGTTTTGCTTACCATTATTCACGTCAGGATAGGTGAAATTGCTTTTGGAACAACACCTGGTGAAGCAGTTGTTATGGCAACTTTAAGAGCTTTTGAAAACAACGAAATGGAACTGCTTTCAGAAAAGGCAGTTGATATTGTTGAACGTAATGCCAGGCTCTATGGATTACGTTGTGACATATCCTGGACAGAAGAGTTCTATGCAACTGAAAATGATGTCCGCATAAACAAAGTTGTTGAAGATGTTGCCGAAAAAAACGACCTGAAGGTAACCCATTTACAGAAGCCATTCAAATGGTCTGAAGATTTTTCATGTTTTACACGCGAGATACCCGGTGTATTGTTTGGACTTGGTGCAGGAGAGAACCATCCTGAACTCCATAATCCGGATTATGATTTTCCTGATGAATTGATTGAAGCAGGTGTGAAAATGTTCACCGGTACTTTCGAAAAATTGTTAATCAAGAGTTTTAAATGGCAAAAACTTCTGTCATAGAAATTAGTAAAAGTGCGGTTATAAGCAATATAAACTTCATAAAGAAACAGCTGGGAAATGATACGAAGCTGACATCCGTTGTAAAGGCAAATGCTTATGGACACGGAATAAAGACTTATATACCACTGGTTGAACTTGCCGGTGTTGATCATTTTTCAGTTTTCAGTGCAGATGAGGCTTTTGAGGTTTACAATGTAAAAAGGCCTGAAACTGATATAATGGTAATGGGATGGATGGATGATGACGATCAGCTGGCCTGGGCAATTGAAAACGGGATAGAATTTTTTGTTTTCGAAACAATGAAGATCCGAAGGATTGTTGAACTGGCGCCGAAAATAGGGAAACCTGCTCTTATACACCTTGAGGTGGAAACCGGGATGAACAGAACGGGTCTTAACCAGAAGTCCCTCCAGGCTGTTGTTAAAATTATCAGGAAAAATCCTTCGTTATTTGTGCTGAAAGGCCTTTGTACTCATCTTGCCGGTGCTGAAAGCATTGCTAATCATGTTCGTGTTCAGAAACAGCTGGCACGGTATAAAAAGATCTGCAAATGGATGACGTATCAGGGACTTGTCCCTGCAAAAAGGCATGTTGCAAGCTCAGCCGCTGCAATGACTTATCCTGCATCACGTTACGATATGGTGAGGGTAGGAATACTTCAATACGGTTTCTGGCCCAGTGCTGAAACATTTATTCAGTACATAAGCAAAAAAGAGGAAAAGCAGGACCCCCTCAGGCGCGTTATAAGATGGAAAACCCGTATAATGAGTATAAAGAAGGTTAAACAGGGTGAGTTTGTCAGTTATGGGACTTCTTATATTGCCCATGAAGACAAAGTGATTGCAGTTGTTCCCGTGGGCTATTCGCATGGGTACAGCAGATCGCTCAGTAACCAGGGACGTGTGCTTATTAACGGACAGAGGGTGGTGGTTATTGGACTTGTAAATATGAACATGCTTATTGCGGATATTACCAAAATACCCGATGTTAAAGTGGGTGATGAGGTTGTACTGATTGGAAGACAGGGGGATTCGACAATAACCGTTGCATCATTTGGGGAATTCAGTGATCAGCTCAATTATGAATTGTTAACCAGATTGCCTTTGAATATTCCGAGAGTAGTGGTAAACTAATTATATAATAATGGCTTTTATTGAACTTGACAGGCAAAAACTGAAACATAATTACGATTTCCTTGAAAATCTATTTAAACAAAATAATATTGACTGGGGAATCGTTACTAAAGTGTTATGCGGGAATCCTGTATATCTGAAAGAGGTTATTGAACTGGGTATAGGGCAGGTTCTTGACTCGAGGGTAAGCAATCTTAAAGCTATAAAAAGGATTAATCCTCAGATAGAAACGATATACATAAAACCGCCGGCAAAGCGGTCAATCCGTTCGATAGTAAAATATGCCGACACCAGTGCCAATACAGAGCTTTACACAATAAAGCTGTTGAATGAGGAAGCAGGCAGGCAGGGTAAGATACACAAAATCCTTATAATGATAGAAATGGGTGACCTGCGGGAAGGTGTTTTGGGTGATAATTTATTGGATTTTTACGGAAAAATATTTAATTTACCAAATATAGAGGTTGTAGGTATCGGAACAAACCTTAACTGTCTCAATGGGGTTATGCCAAATCAGGACAAGCTTATTCAGCTCGGCTTGTATAAGCAGTTGATTGAGGCAAAGTTTAAGAAGAAGATACCATATGTGTCCGGTGGCTCTTCGGTTACCGTACCGCTTATAATAAAAAGGATATTGCCGAAAACAGTGAATCATTTCAGAGTGGGAGAAACATTATATTTTGGCAACGATCTTTTTACCGGTAAGCGCATAAAAGGAATGAAGGCTGATATTTTCAAATTAAAAACTGAAATAATTGAGCTGATTGAAAAACCAATGGTGCCATCGGGCGAGATAGGAACTAATGTAGCGGGCGAAACCCCGGAATTTGACGAAAAAGACCTTGGCAAGAAATCATACAGGGCAATTCTGGATATCGGATTGCTTGACATAAATGTTGACCACATAGAGGCTGTGGATAAGAAAATTACAATTACAGGTGCCAGTTCAGATATGATCGTTGTTGACCTGGGAACGAAAAGGCCTCGTTATAAGGTGGGAGACTTGATCGAGTTTAAACTCGATTACATGGGTGCTTTGACAATACTTAACTCGGATTACATATCCAAAAGAGTTATATAATAATTATTTAACAATTAATTTATTACAATATTAAAATGTACGAAAAAACCAAAGGTGATTTTGCGGAAAAACTGACCGACGAAAAAATTTCAGAGATAGTTAATGAGCCGGTTAAAATAGCTATACTTGAACTGCTTGAAAAAAAGGGGGCATGCCCCTTTGGAGATATATTAAGGGAATTGTCCATTTCCCAGCCTGCTGGTATGAACCATATACTGGAACTGAAGCTTGCAGGACTGATAGAAAGGTATTCAAGTCCACCAAATTATTCACTCAACAAAGAACGTTACGAGAAGATAAAACAGCGGTTAAATAAAGACGGTTAATAAAGAGGAATAGTTGTTAACAGATAAAATTCTACAATATATATGAGACAATTAAAGATAACCAAATCAATTACAAACCGAGACAGCAATTCAATTGAAAAGTATCTTCAGGAAATAGGAAGGGAAGAACTTATTTCTCCGGAAGAGGAGGTTGAGTTGGCTCAGCGGATAAAAAAAGGTGACCAGAGTGCCCTTGAAAAGCTGGTCAGGGCAAATCTTCGTTTTGTGGTTTCGGTAGCCAAGCAGTATCAGTTTCAGGGTTTGAGCCTTCCCGATCTTATTAACGAGGGCAATCTTGGCTTGATAAAAGCTGCCACAAAATTTGATGAAACAAAGGGGTTTAAATTTATATCATATGCAGTTTGGTGGATCCGCCAGTCGATACTTCAGGCAATATCTGAACAGGCCAGGGTTGTTCGCCTGCCTCTGAACCAGGTGGGGTCACTCGGAAAGATCCACAAGGTTTCCGCCAAGTTTGAGCAACAAAACGAAAGAGATCCTTCTGCAGAAGAATTAGCTGAGCATCTTGGAATGCCAAGGGACAAGGTAGCGGGGACTATGCGCCTGAACGGCCGCCCTCTCTCTTTTGACGCGCCTTTTGTTGAGGGTGAAGACAACAGCCTTCTTGATGTAATGGAGAACAAAGATTCTCCCATTGCCGATTCTGAGCTGATGAAAGATTCTTTGCGCAAGGAGATCACAAGGACTTTAAGTGTGCTGTCTGACAAAGAGAGGAACGTAATAGAATGTTATTTTGGAATTGGCCGCCAGGAAATGTCTCTTGAAGCAATAGGTGAGGAACTTGGACTTACAAAGGAAAGAACAAGACAGATCAAGGAAAAAGCTCTCAGAAGATTGCGTCACAAGTCCAAAAACAAGCTGCTGCGCATGTATCTGGGTTAAAAACTGAAATAAAGGATCATTTTTTAAAGCCGCCGGATCAGATAACTCCGGCGGCTTTTTTTACAGGATCTTTACCCTTTGATAACAGCCAGGGGTTCCAGTTCAATTAATATATCAACCAGATCCTTTTGGTTCTCCATCACTTCGTCAATATTCTTGTAAGCCCCTGCCGCTTCGTCAAGATCTCTCCTGCTTCTTATGCTGTGTATAATACCTTTTTCCTGAAGTCTTTCAGTTTCATATTTTATATCCAGTTTCTTCCGGGCTTCGCGCCTTCCCATAACCCTTCCTGCTCCGTGTGAGCAGCTGTTAAAGCTATCCGGATTACCTTTCCCTGAAACTATATAGCTTTTGGTTCCCTGTGAACCCGGAATAATTCCTTTTTCGCCTGAACGTGCACTTGTTGCACCTTTTCTGTGGACTATCACTTCCTGTCCAAAATGCTTTTCTAAACTTGCGTAATTGTGGGCAATGTTTATAAAATCCGAAACTGTTATTCCCCCGGTGAGGTCATTTACAACTGAAATAACCTGGTCTGTCATAATTTTACGGTTGGCAAATGCAAAATCGACGCAGTACTGCATTTCACTTATATAGGTTTTCCCGGTAATTGTATCCAGGAGCAAAAACGACAGCTGTTTTGGACTGTTTATCTTTTTGTAATTCTTTTCGGTTATATTTACTGCTTTCCTGTAATAATTGTCGGCCACCTGTTTGCCAAGGTTGCGACTGCCTGAATGTACCATTATCCAGATATATCCGTCTGACCCTTTTTGAATTTCAATAAAGTGATTGCCCCCGCCAAGGGTGCCCAACTGATGCCTGGCTTTTTCATATTCCCTTTCCACAACAGGCATTTTGCCTTTGGTGCCGGGCATCAGTGATGCATCCCGGGGATGTTTGTGGTGCCTGAAACCTGTCGGGATAATTCTGTTTATTTGCTCAGCAATATTTTTCAACTTATTCCGGCTGATCTCCTTAAGTGAAGTCTTTACTGCGCACATTCCGCAACCTATGTCAACTCCTACAGCATTCGGGATAACAACACCCCTGGTTGCAAGAACACCTCCTATCGGCATACCAAAACCTTCGTGGCAGTCAGCCATTACAGCTACATGATGAAAGGCAAAGTGCAGATTGGCAATATCTTTGGCCTGCTTCAAAGCCCCGGGCTCAATCCGTTCAGTCCACAGTTTTATGGGGATCTTTTCTGTATTGATTGTACGCTTCATGTGCTTATAAATATGTTTAATGCTGATGGAATTATTTCTGTTTTCTAATATACGGTAAACCCGCAAAAAATGATATTAAACTAACGCAAAATAAAAAACTCCGGCTATCAACCGGAGTTTTGGTAGGGTGGAAGACCGGACTTGAACCGGCGACCTTCAGATCCACAATCTGACGCTCTAACCTGCTGAGCTACATCCACCATTTATTGCAGGCGCAAAGATAAAAAAATCTTTTCAAAATAATTAATCAAATTTTAACATATAACAAGATTCACGGGAACCAGGAACAGGTGCCGTAAATTATTGTTCATCTGTGAATATTGCTCAAAAAATAAGAGTTACAGAATTAACTGCTTTGCTTTTGCATAACTTTTTCAGATTAAAAAATAATGTATATTTGCAGGCTTTAAATCAGCCGGCATAAACCTTTGGACTTAACGGGTAAAATTAACAAAATAAACAGCCTCCAGATATTCCAGCTGTTAAGGTTTGGAACCTTTCTGCTGATAAGTATAATATTTGCCAACAGTTCCGTTGCAACTGAGGATATAGGCTACTACGAACTTTCCCTCTTCATTGCCAGTGCGGTTAGCTTTTTCTGGGTAACCGGGATTATTCAGTCACTTCTCCCCCTGTACAACAATAATAAAACTTTCCGTAAGGATCCTTCCGGAAACGCCAAATCACCTGAGATTTTCAATGCATTTCTGGTACTCTCAGGGTTCAGCCTTGTTGCATTCATTTTCTGTATATTTTTTCAGAGATCGTTTTATCTATTTGATGGTGTAAAAGATATATCATTCATTAATCTTGTTTTTGTCTATATACTTTTGAGCAATCCCGGACATTTGGTAGAATACATATACCTGTTGAAGAATCTTTCGGAAGAGATGCTAATTTACGGTCTCTGGTCATTTGGTCTGCAGCTTCTGCTTGTTACCGTTCCTGTTCTTTATGGATATCCGATTGAGTATGCTGTGATAGGACTTATTGTGATTTCTGTTATCCGGCTTATATGGCTTGGTGTATTGCTGAAGCGTTATTCTGGGTTCAGGTTTTCTCGCTCGTTTATCAGGGAACATATTTCACTTGGCATACCTCTAATAGTAAGCTCATTGCTGAGCGGTTCAGCCCAGTATATCGATGGGATAATTGTTTCTGGTTCGTTTGATGCAGCTTCATTTGCAGTTTTCCGTTTCGGCGCAAAGGAGCTGCCACTTGTACTGCTGCTGGCAAACGGACTCAGTAATGCAATGCTGCCTGAGTTCTCAACCGCAGATAAGGTAAAGAATGCGCTTGCTATAATAAAAAACAGGTCAAGGCGCCTGATGCACATACTCTTCCCGCTTTCCACAATTCTGCTTTTTTTCAGCAAAGTGCTTTATATTGCAATGTTTGGTGAACGGTTCTCAAGAAGCGCCGATATATTTATGGTTTACCTGCTTCTGATAATCAGCCGGCTGATATTCCCACACACCATACTTATCGGGTTGAAACGTACACGCATAATACTTGGCGCATCATTTGTTGAAATAGCTTTGAATGTTTCGCTCAGTCTTTTCCTGATCAGGTATTACGGGATGGTTGGAGTTGCGGTTGCAACGGCTATTGTTTTTCTTGTTGAAAAAATGCTGCTGGTTTCATACAATTATTTCAAACTTAAAATTAAACCCGGCGAATATATACCCCTGGGAGTTTACCTTTTTTATACCGCACTTATAATTGCAGTCTTTGTTTTACTTGATCACAGGATAATCAGACTTCACTGATACAATTGCATCTGTTTTTTTTAAATATTTTTGAAATTATTTTGATAATGTATACCTTTGCATTTCATTAAATCTAAAATAAGAGAACAGCAGCAATGAAAAAGGAAATACATCCGAAGAATTACCGACTTGTAGTTTTCAAGGATATGTCAAACGACCAGTTTTTTATATCAAGGTCAACAGCTCCGACAAAAGAAACTATTAAGCTGGAGGACGGGAAAGAATACCCTCTGTTCAAACTTGAAATATCCAACACATCTCATCCTTTTTATACCGGAAGGATGAAGCTCGTTGACTCAGCAGGACGGGTTGACAAGTTTATGAACAGGTACAAAAAGCATATGGACAAAAAGTCAAAAAAGTAGTATTACGGTTAAAATAAACAAAAAAGCCCCGCAGAATGCTGGGCTTTTTTTTGCTGAATGAACCCCCAACATACTGCAGAACACAAAAGAAGTTAACAAACCCGGGAATTGACCTTCGGCCGGTTTCAAATGCAATAAATAATAAAATGAACAAAATGAATATTTTTAAGACCATTCCTGTGTTACATGGAATCAGCCGTTCAATTAATAATAATCCGGCGTTCAATTCCGGACACTAATAATTCACCTATGAACATAATTCTGTTTGATGATCATTCATGGATGAACCTGTGGCCTTTCACCATGACAAGACCGGTTGCCTCAATCCGGATTGGGATAATGACTGTTAAGGAAAAGTGGGAAAAAGCTTTTTCACTGGCAGCTTCCTATCAAGCGGCAGACTACCTGAATTCAAAATACCGGAAAACGGTCAGCTCAGATAATTTGTTTATTAACGGTTCAGTCCTCCCTAACAAGGATTTGGCTGAAGAGGCAGGAAGCCTTCGTTTCAATGAGGCTCTTTTCAGAAATGGTTTGTTGATTGCTGTACGCCTTGATCGCGAAAATGCTTTGGGCTTTACTCATGAAAACACAATGGGGTTCAGAAAGAGAGAAACCTCAAATGAGTTTCTCAGGATAAATTATCCGTGGGATATTTTCATGCTTAATGGCGAAGCTTTGGTTTCCGATTTCAGAATAATTACAAAGGGCAGAAGTTCAATGAGTCATGGAAACATATCGAATATAAAAAGTTCTGAAAATATTTTTATTGAACCCGGAGCACAGGTTAACTGTACTGCCCTTAATGCCTCTGATGGCCCGATCTATATCGGCAAAAATGCGGAGATTATGGAAGGGGCAGTTATAAGAGGGCCTTTTGCCATTGGGCAGGATTCTACCGTAAAGATGGGGGCAAAAATATACGGTCCAACCACTATAGGGCCTCACTGCAAGGTTGGCGGGGAGATTAACAACACTGTATTCTTTGGTTATTCCAATAAAGCACATGAAGGATTCCTGGGCAATTCGGTTATAGGGGAGTGGTGTAATCTTGGAGCGGACACAAACAATTCAAACCTTAAAAATAATTACGCCGAGGTAAAAGTCTGGAATTACACGAAGGAAAGATTTATTGGTACCGGACTCCAATTCTGCGGGCTGTTTATGGGCGATCACTCAAAGAGTGCAATAAATACCATGTTCAATACCGGAACAGTTGTTGGTGTGTTTGCAAATATATTCGGGAGCGGTTTTCCGAGGGCTTTCATACCTTCATTTTCGTGGGGCGGCCCGCAGGGCTTTACAACTTATAATCCGGAAAAAGCTCTGGAGGTAGCCGGCAGGGTTATGGAAAGGAGAAATATTGAACTAACCGGAACCGACAGGCAGATATTGCAGAAAGTTTTTACCAATACGGAAAAGTACCGCAATTATTAGATTTCTGCACAGCATTGAATAGAACAAATAGGTGAATCTTTTGTTTTTGAAATATAATGTTAGCTGACAAAATTGAATTTTTAAATCAAGCAGAGGAAGTATTATGAGAAAGAAGTACGGAGGAGGATTATTTGAAGACTTATTTGGATCGAATCCGTCAGATGATGAGTACGATTTCATGACACTTATCAGTGAGGAGGATGAAAAGACACTGGGCAAAACAAAGGTGCCCGAAGTGCTTCCTTTACTTCCGCTAAGGAACACAGTTCTCTTTCCGGGGGTTATTATCCCCATTACTGTGGGCAGGGAGAAATCCATTAAACTGATAAGGGAAAAATTTCAGAAAGACAAGATAATCGGGGTAGTGGCTCAAAAAGATCAGGAGATAGATGACCCCGGACCGGACGACCTTTACAGTGTCGGCACGGTAGCACAGATTGTCAAAATACTGGAAATGCCTGACGGTGCAACTTCTGTCATAATTCAGGGGAAAAAAAGATTCAGAATAGAAGGTATTGTTTCGGAAACTCCCTATCTGCAGGCAAAAGTTGAAGTTCTGGAGGAAATCAAACCTGCAAGGGGCGGCCATAAATTCGAAGCACTTATAGGGTCGTTAAGGGACCTGTCTGTTAAGATCATTAAGCTCTCCAGCAATATGCCGCCTGAAGCATCATTTGCGGTAAAGAATATTGACAGCCCTTCATATCTGATTAACTTCATCTGCTCCAACAGTAACATGGAGACATCGGAAAAGCAGAAAATGCTTGAAACAAATGACCTGAAGAAACGTGGCACACTCCTTCTGGAACATCTGATGCATGAGCTCCAGATGCTTGAGCTCAAAAACGATATTCAGACAAAGGTGAAGATGGAGCTTGACCAGCAGCAAAGGGAATATCTTCTTCATCAGCAGATGAAAACCATACAGAATGAACTCGGTGGCAGTCCGCTTGAAAAGGAGATCGGTGAGATGAGGGAAAAAGGGACTTCGAAAAAATGGAGCAGGGAAGTTCAACAGGCTTTTGAAAAAGAGCTTGAAAAATTACAGAGGCTGAATCCTGCTTCGGCAGAATATTCTGTTCAGGTTAACTATGTTCATTTAATGCTGGACTTGCCCTGGGGCGATTACACAAAGGATAATTTTGACCTGAAACGTGCTGCAAAAATCCTTGACAGGGATCATTTTGCACTTGACAATGTTAAGGACAGAATCCTTGAGCATCTTGCAGTGCTTAAGCTGAAAGGGGATATGAAATCTCCCATTCTTTGCCTTTACGGTCCGCCTGGTGTGGGCAAAACTTCCCTCGGCAGGTCTGTAGCTTCAGCACTTGGGAGAAAGTTTGTCAGAATGTCGCTGGGTGGACTGCGTGATGAGTCTGAAATCAGGGGACACCGTAAAACCTATATTGGTGCTATGCCCGGAAGGATCCTGCAGAGCATTAGCAAGGTCAAAAAATCCAACCCTGTTTTCATGCTTGACGAAATAGACAAGGTGGGAAGGGATTTTCACGGGGATCCTGCTTCAGCACTGCTTGAAGTTCTTGATCCCGAGCAAAATATTGCATTTCACGACAATTATCTTGAGCTTGATTACGATCTTTCAAGGGTGTTGTTTATTGCTACTGCAAATACTGTAAACACAATTCACCCTGCATTACGCGACCGTATGGAAATGATAAATGTGAGCGGATATATGGTTGAGGAAAAAATCGAGATCGCAAGACGCCACCTGGTCCCAAAGCAGCTCAGGGAACACGGTTTGAAAAGAAACTCGGTCACTTTTTCAAAAAAGGTACTGGAAAAGGTTATTCAAGACTACACGCGTGAGTCAGGTGTGAGGGAACTGGACAAGAAAATTGCTGCAGTTATCAGAAGAATAGCAAAAAGGACAGCACTTGGAGAAGAGTTCACAAAACGGTTAAAAATTTCGGATATAAGGGATATACTTGGTCCGGCTGAATACACAAGGGATATCTACAAGGGCAATGATTTTCCCGGCGTTGTTACCGGGTTGGCATGGACGGCTACGGGTGGCGAGATACTCCTGGTTGAAACAAGTTTAAGCAAGGGAAAAGGAAAGCTTACACTGACGGGCAGTTTGGGAGAAGTTATGAAAGAATCTGCAATACTCGCCCTTGAGTACCTGAAGGCCAATTCAGACTACCTTAATCTTAAGCCCGATATATTTGAAAAATGGAATGTTCACCTGCATGTTCCACAGGGAGCTATTCCCAAAGATGGCCCGTCTGCTGGTATTACAATGGTTACATCCATTGCATCAGCCTTTACCGGGAAAAAGGTCAAAAAAGCGCTTGCTATGACTGGCGAAATAACCCTTCGTGGCCAGATACTTCCGGTAG
>PUMT01000111.1 GCA_003551495.1 Bacteroidota bacterium | reverse complement strand
CCTTCATACCGGAGGCTATCTGGTTGGCAACCTTCCTGTCAAGTTTGGTGCCGTGTTCAATTGAATCCATAACACATTTGTAGGCTTCACGTGACAGATACTCCTGCATCCTGCGGCAATCGAATACATTTTTACCAAAATAATCTGATGTTTTAAAAGAGGGGAGCTCCACATTTACAGGTTTACGTGAAAGCGCCTCATCCAGGGAACTGAATCTTATAACACTCATATAATATATTTTTGATTAAAACTCAAAATTATGTTTTTTTATTTACTACCCCCTGTTTTTTATGTCATATTTTTAAAAATATATACTTTTTTTATTAACACCCCCTTGTTAATAAGGGGATGATTGAAAAATAATGCGGATTCTTTATCGGACTATAATAATGAAACAGGAAAACGGGATTATTTCCGCTCCGTCCAGCCTCGCCACCATCCGTGACTTTAGCCAAAAAAAAACCGCCTGCTGAATATTTTCAGGGCGGCTTTTTTGTAAAAGTCCAGGATATAAATTACCAGTTACCTGTTCTCATCATAATATTTGTAAAACAATGGTATAGTTTCAATTCCCTTGAAAAAGTTCCAGAGGGGGTAGTTTTCGTTGGGTGAATGGATAGCATCCGAGTCGAGCCCGAAACCCATAAGTATAGACTTAACTCCAAGCACCTTTTCAAAAAGTGAAATTATGGGAATACTGCCTCCGCTCCTGAACGGAATGGGCTTTTTCCCGAAAGTATCCTCATAAGCCATGCTGGCAGCCTTGTAAGCAGCCTGGTCGGTCGGCGAAACATAGCCTTCCCCTCCATGGAGCTTTCTTGCCTTGACCCTCACACCTGGAGGTGCAATAGATTCAAAGTGTTTTATGAATAATTCGTCAATCTTTTTTGATTTTTGATGGGGGACAAGTCTCATGGATATCTTTGCATAAGCTTTGGAGGGCAAAACTGTCTTTGCTCCCTCGCCTGTATATCCGCCCCATATCCCGTTAACATCGAGTGATGGACGGATACCGGTGCGTTCCATAGTCGAAAAACCTTTTTCACCAACAGCTTCGTCAATATCGATCTCCTTTTTGTACCTCTCCGGATCGAATGGAGCTTTGGCCATCTCTTCCCTCTCTTCCTTGCTCACCTCCATAACATCATCGTAGAAGCCCGGGATAGTGATCCTGTTATTTTCATCCGTAAGGGAAGCTATCATTTTAGCAAGCATATTGATCGGGTTTGCCACAGCGCCTCCGTAAAGTCCGGAATGCAGGTCGCGGTTCGGACCGGTCACTTCCACCTCCATATAGCTTAATCCCCTGAGTCCGGTTGTAATTGAAGGGGCGTCCTGGCCTATCATACTTGTATCTGATACAAGGATCACATCACATTTGAGCTTTTCAAGGTTGTCCTCGCAAAATTTCCCAAGATTCGGGGAGCCCACCTCTTCTTCACCTTCTATCATAAATTTGACATTGCAGGGAAGAAGGTTTTCTCTTACCAGGAACTCAAAAGCCTTCACATGCATAAAAAGCTGTCCCTTATCATCGTCAGCTCCGCGAGCCCATATTTTGCCGTCGCGTATTTCAGGTTCGAAAGGAGGCGATTTCCACAGGTCAAGCGGTTCAACCGGCTGAACATCATAATGGCCGTAAACCATAACGGTAGGCTTTGACGGATCGATAATCTTCTCACCATAAACTACCGGGTGTCCTTCGGTTTTCATTACCTCCGCACTGTCAGCTCCGGCATCGAGGAGGCTTTTTTTGAGGTATTCGCATGTTCTGTACATATCCTCCTTATGTTCACTTCTGGCACTTATCGAGGGTATGCGAAGGAGTCCGAACAGTTCGTCAAGAAACCGCTCCTTGTTCTTTTCGATATAATCATTAATTTTTTTCTGCATAAAAACCCATTTTAAATTTATAAACTACACAATATTATCAATTTTTGAATTATAAACCTAACCTGCCAGAACAACCTACTTTTTGAGGGAATGCCTTGCGGCTGCACTGAGATCCCTGACAAATCCACTGCCGAAACCCCTTTCAAGTGATTCACTGCAAAATTTATAAACAGGGATATTCAGTTCCTTGCCCTTTTTAAGGGCGGGCTCGCATAACTGCCACTTTTCGTAGTTAACTGCCTTGAAATTACTGTATTTTTTAACCCTTACCGGATAAAGATGGCATGACAAAGGTTTTCTGAAGTTAATAATTCCATCGGAAAAGGCTTTCTCTATTGCACAGCGTGCTATCCCGTTTTCAAAAAATGCATAAACACACTCCTTTCCTTCAAGCAGCGGTGTAACCTGTTCGCCGTCATCATCGATCACATGCGTACCCTGTTCCCTTATCGATCTTACGCACTCTTCCCGGAGATAAGGAATAAGTTCAGGCAGGATCTCCTCAAGTTTTTTTGTTTCCTCCTCCTCCAGCGGTGCTCCTGCATCTCCAAAAACACAGCATGCTCCAAGGCATTTCTCAAGGTCACATGCAAATTTCACTTCAAGAAGGTCAAGGCTCACTATCTTATCGTCAATCTGCAACATAAAAATTTATTTAACAAGCGGTTTACCGGTCATATCTCCGGGAACAGGCAGTCCCATTATCTTTAAAATTGTAGGGGCAACATCGGCAAGTATCCCGTTTTCAATCCCGGTGTGATCATCTGAAACCAGAATGCAGGGAACAGGATTTGTGGAGTGGGCGGTATTGGGAGAACCGTCGCTGTTCAATGCATTATCTGCATTCCCGTGATCTGCGATTATCAGTGTATAGTATCCGTTCCTGCCGGCCGCACTCACAACTTCACCCACGCATTTGTCAACTGCTTCAACGGCATTTTTTATTGCCTGGTAAACTCCTGTATGGCCAACCATATCGCAGTTGGCAAAGTTGAGGCAAATGAAATCGTGTTCCCCTTTATCAAGTTCGGCAACCACAGCATCTTTCACTTCAAAGGCGCTCATCTCAGGTTTATGGTCATATGTAGGCACCTTAGGTGAAGGGATCAGAATTCTTTTTTCATTTTCAAACTTCTCCTCCCTGCCTCCGGAAAAGAAAAATGTAACATGTCCGTACTTTTCCGTCTCGGCAATTCTGAGCTGTTTCAGTCCCGATCCAGCAACCGTCTCTCCAAGTGTCTCCCTGATATTATCCTTGTCAAACATTACATTCACATTTTTGAATGTATCATCATAACGAGTCATAGTCACATAATGCAACGGGATCGTCTTCATGCCGTATTCCGGAAAATCCTTCTGGGTAAGCACAATAGTCATTTCCCTGAGCCTGTCAGTCCTGAAGTTGAAGCAGATCACTACATCTCCTTCCCCGATAGTACCTGCCGGCTTACCTTCCCCGTCAACCATTACCACAGGTTTTATAAACTCATCGGTTACTCCGTCATCATACGACTCCCTGATCGCCTTTTGAATATCTCTCGTCTCTTTGCCTTTGCCATGTACAAGCATGTCGTATGCCTCCTTTATCCTCTCCCATCTCTTGTCCCTGTCCATTGCATAATACCTGCCCACAAGCGAAGCTATTCTGCCATTCGATTTTTCCAGGTGCTCTTCCAGCTCCCTCACAAATCCCAACCCACTCCGGGGGTCTGTATCCCTGCCATCTGTAAATGCATGAACAAAAACCTTTTCAAGTCCATATTCACCGGTAATATCGCAAAGTTTATGAAGGTGGCGTTGAGACGAGTGAACACCGCCATCGCCTACCAGTCCGAGGAGATGAACGCTTTTATTATGCGTTCGGGCATATTTCAGCGCATCATTAAGCGCCTCATTTTCAGAAATTGAATTATCCTCAACGGCAAGATTTATTTTTACAAGATCCTGGTACACTTTCCGGCCTGCGCCTATGTTCAGGTGCCCCACCTCCGAGTTGCCCATCTGTCCTTCCGGCAGTCCAACATGGTCTCCGCTTGCATCGAGTGTGGAGAAAAGATATTGTTTTTGCAGCCTGTCCATTACAGGTGTTTCGGCATTATATATCACATTACCCTTTGATTTGTCACCAATGCCCCATCCATCAAGTATAACAAGTATCAGTTTTTTATTCTCTACCATGGTTTATTTTTTAAAATGCTATGCTATAGTATTATGCTCTCTTAATGTATTAATTTCACCTGCAGATTTATCAAAAGCATGCGCAGGTAAAAAGTTTTCAAAATTATGATTTTTAAGCAAGGGAAAAAATCACAAAAGAAAAATAATAGCCCCATTCAAATTGTTAAATTAGCAGAACAAACCGTACAGCCATTTGTTTATTTTAAAAACCCGGCAAAAGAGATGCAGCCTTCTATAAGCGACCTGAGCGATGAAACCCGTTTCAGGTTACTGAAAAAAATAAACCACAAAGAGATAGTCCATTTTGTCATTGAGAACATGCGTTCACTTAACGGACCTATGGTGTTTTACTATCTTTTCAACCTGCTGATTTTACTTCTTGTTGTCTATTTTGGATTTATTTCTATATACAACGGTTATTTCGGATGGTTAACCCTGTTGACACATTTTCTGGCGGGCATTTTTTTCGGAATGATTGTCGTTATTCCTTTTCATGAACTGCTGCACGGACTTGCATACAAAATAGCAGGCGCATCAAAGGTAAAATACGGTGCCTGTTTTAAGCAGATGATCTTTTATGCTGCCGCCCCCGGATTTGTTGCAGGCAAAAGGCAGTTCAGTCTCGTTGCCCTGCTCCCGTTTGTCACACTTAACCTTGTATTTATTGCAGGATTCATATTACTTGAACCGGCATGGAAATGGGCTTCCCTCATAGCTTTGCTTTCTCACAGTTCACTTTGCATAGGTGATTTTGCACTGATGAATTTTTTTGCAGGAAGAAAGAACAGTGAAATATTTACATTTGACGATACGGAAGAAGAAACCGCCTACTTTTACGAAACTGTAAAAGAGGGGGGATAACCCCAGCGGGTCGTAGCGGCAACCCCTGCCGGGCGACGTAATAGCCCTGGCACCTGATTATTCCAGACGGGCGTCTCAATAGTCCCGGCACCTGATTATTCCGGCCGGAGGTCTTGATAAACCTGACTGGCAGGCCGGATGATTCCATCAGGCCATAGCGGTTTTCAGAACAGGTAACCCTGATAACCCCGCCGTCTTTCACACTTTTCGCAGCTGTTAGTCCGGATAACCCCTGACAACCGCAGCGGCAACCTGAGCCGGCCGCTCTGAACAGTATTATTAAACTTTAAGCTGCACGGTTATTTCAGTCCCCTCCCCCGGTTCGCTGTGTATTTCAGCCCAGTCGGTCATTATACCAACCATTGACAACCCCGAACCAACCATTCCCTGTCCGGTAAGCGCCCCGTAATACTCCTCAAGCTCACGCCGTCTTGGCTGGTTCAATTTTTTCTTCAGCTCCTCAACTTTTTCAGGCGTCATACCTTTCCCGTTATCCTTTACATTTATAATAATAGCATCATTCAGGTATTCGATATGAACATCTATTGCTGTGGCTTTAGCCTTCATTGAATTGTTCATCAGCTCATCGACAATTCCCCTGATGTGCTTGTGTCTGAAATCCATATTTTTATTATTTTTTAAAAACCTGGAACCATCTGTTTATACCTACAAACAATGTGCCTACTAATCCACCGGCAAACCCGTTATTATAAAGGTTCATACCTCCATGAACCGGTCCTACAAGCATTACAACCGACAAATGGACAATCCCTGCAAGTATTCCTACAAACCATCCGAAACGGCCGGCAATAGGAGCCAGGGTCGTCCCAAACAAAACTGCAAGAAGAGGGCCGGGCTCTACCGGATTCCACGCGCTGAATATGCTCCCAATAAACACT
>PUMT01000185.1 GCA_003551495.1 Bacteroidota bacterium | reverse complement strand
GTTATGTCGGAGGCCCCACAATGGCGGTTATAGCACAAAAGTGTCCGCATATAAAAGTGGATGTCGTTGATATCAATCCCGAAAAGATAGCGGCGTGGCAAACCGATAACCTTCCTATCTATGAACCCGGACTTCTCGATGTGGTAAAGGAGGCGCGGGGGCGCAACCTCTTTTTCAGCAACGATATTGAGAAAGGGATAAAGGAAGCCGATATGGTATTCATAAGTGTGAATACTCCTACAAAAACTTATGGACTGGGAAAGGGGAGGGCGGCCGACCTTAAATTTGTGGAGCTGTGTGCCAGACAGATTGCAGATGTGGCCGAAGAGAGCAAGATAATAGTTGAAAAAAGCACTCTTCCCGTAAGGACAGCCCAGTCAATCAAGGCCATCATTTCAGAAACAGGCCATGCACAAAAGTTCCAGGTGTTGTCAAACCCGGAATTCCTTGCTGAGGGCACTGCAATAAATGACCTTGTCAATCCCGACAGGGTGCTGATAGGGGGAGACCAGACCCCCGGGGGACTGGAAGCTATAGAGGCTCTTGCAGAAATATATTCCAACTGGGTGCCGCGTGAGAAGATCATAGCCACAAACCTCTGGTCGTCTGAACTTTCAAAACTTGCTGCAAATGCTTTCCTTGCCCAGAGGGTATCGTCAATAAACAGTATTTCAGCCTTTTGTGAAGCAACCGGAGCTGACGTTGATGAGGTGGCACATGCAATAGGCACAGATTCACGTATCGGTGCCAAGTTCCTTAAATCCTCCGTAGGTTTTGGCGGGTCATGCTTCCAGAAGGATATACTCAACCTGGTGTATCTTTGTGAATACTTTGGATTGCCGGAAGTTGCCGCATACTGGAACCAGGTTATTGCAATGAATGATTACCAGAAGCGCCGATTTGCACACAATATTATAAATACCCTGTTCAACACAGTATCGGGCAAGAAGATCGCAATGCTGGGATGGGCGTTCAAAAAGGATACCGACGACACCCGGGAATCTGCAGCCATTTATGTGGCCGACCATCTGATGAACGACATGGCCAACATCACTGTATATGATCCGAAGGTGAAAACTGAAAGGATATTTGAAGATATGGACAATCTGGAGACCCGCAGCAGCCAGCAGAACAGGGAGCAGCTTGAAATAGTGAAGGACCCCTATGAAGCTTGCAGGGATGCCCATGCCATAGCTGTAATAACTGAATGGGATGAGTTCAGGGAACTCGACTGGCAAAGGATATACGACAATATGATGAAGCCGGCCTTCTTGTTTGACGGCCGCAATATACTCGACCACCAGGCGCTGATAGAAACAGGATTCAAGGTAAAGGCAATAGGAAAAAGTTATAATTAAAACAATACATCTCCCCTTCATGAAAAAGACAGCACTTATAACTGGAATAACCGGACAGGACGGCTCCTACCTTGCGGAGTTCCTGCTAAAAAAAGGATATTCGGTACACGGCATTCTCCGCCGTGCCTCCTATTTCAATACCAGTCGGATAGAGCATCTCTATTTCGAGGACTGGATAAAGGATATGAAAAAGGAGCGAAGTATTGAGCTCCATTATGGAGATATGACCGACAGCAGCTCCCTTCTGAGGATAATCCAGTCAGTTCAGCCCGACGAGATCTACAACCTTGCAGCCCAGAGCCATGTTAAGGTCTCTTTCGAGGTACCCGAGTACACTGCAGAAAGCGATGCCGTGGGCACCCTCAGGATACTGGAGGCGATAAGGATACTGGGACTGGAAAAGAAAACCAGGATCTACCAGGCATCAACATCGGAGCTTTTCGGGAAGGTGCTTGAAACACCGCAATCTGAAACCACCCCTTTTTATCCCCGCTCCCCTTACGGCGTAGCCAAGCAGTACGGCTACTGGATAACCAAAAACTACAGGGAAGCTTACGGCATGTATGCGGTGAACGGCATATTGTTCAACCATGAAAGTGAAAGAAGGGGCGAAACTTTCGTAACACGAAAGATAACCCTTGCTGCTGCAAGGATAGCGCACGGTTACCAGGAGAAGCTTTACCTCGGCAACTTGTCTGCTAAACGCGACTGGGGCTATGCAAAGGATTACGTTGAATGCATGTGGCTGATGCTGCAGCACCCTGAGCCGGAGGATTTTGTTATAGCAACCGGCAGGATGAATACTGTAAGGGAGTTTTGTTCGCTTGCCTTTGCCAGGGCTGGAATGGAGCTGAAGTGGCAGGGAGAAGGGGAGAATGAGAGGGGTATAGATAAAAAGAACGGCAAAGTGCTGGTGGAGGTTGACCCCCGCTATTTCCGGCCGGCCGAGGTGGATCAGCTTTGTGGTGATCCCTCAAAGGCTCAAAGACTTCTGGGGTGGAATCCTCATAAAACAAGTTTCTCCGAACTGGTTAAAAAGATGATGGAGCACGATCTGGTATATGTGAAAAAGCTGCACGAAGCAAAATTTTAACGCTAAACTCGCCGGCATGATGAAAATATTTGTTGCAGGACATACAGGCATGGTAGGCTCCGCAATATTGCGCAAGCTGAAGGCAAAAGGGTACAACCATTTTTTGCTTCGCCGCTATGAAGAACTTGACCTGACCAGTCAGCCGGAGACCGAAAAATTCTTCTCCCTTGAAAAACCTGATCAGGTTTACCTGGCAGCCGCAAGGGTAGGAGGCATTGTGGCAAACAATACCTACAGGGCACAGTTCATATATGACAATCTGATGATCCAGAACAATGTTATCCATTCCGCATGGAAGCATGGTACAAAGAAGCTGCTTTTTCTGGGAAGCTCATGTATATACCCCAGGGAAGCCCCCCAGCCCATGAAGGAAGATTACCTGCTAACCGGGAGGCTTGAGTACACTAACGAGCCTTATGCCATAGCAAAGATTGCCGGCATCAAAATGTGCGAAAGCTATTACCGCCAGTACGGATGTGACTTCATTTCCGTTATGCCCACCAACCTCTACGGGCCGAACGACAATTATGACCTTGAGAAGTCGCATGTCCTCCCCGCGCTCATAAGGAAAATGCACCTTGGCAAATGTCTGCAGGAAGGCAACCGGCAGGCTCTGAGAAAAGATTTGGGCAAACTGCCCGTGGAAGGGGTGGGCGAACATTCATCAGATGAAGAGATTCTCCGCGTTCTGGAAAAATATGGAATAAAGGCAGAAGGCAAAAGCAGGGAAGGTGCGTTTGAAAAAGTGACCGTAACACTGTGGGGTGACGGGATGCCCCGCCGGGAATTCCTGCATGTAGATGATATGGCATCGGCCTGTGTACATGTAATGGAAAAGGTGGATGCTCCCAGGTTGTATAAAGGGATGGGACAGACACATATCAATATCGGCACGGGGGAAGATCTGACAATAAAAGAGCTGGCGCAGCTGGTGAAGAAAGTGACCCGGTTTGAGGGCGGCATAAAATGGGATACAACCAAACCCGGCGGCACCCCCAGGAAGCTGCTCGATGTGAAGCTGCTTGGTGATCTGGGCTGGAAGTATGAAACCGGGTTAGAGCAGGGAATAAGAAGTGTTTATGAGAAATATGTATAGCAGCCTATGCTGAATATCCTTTTTGTACATGCGATAGGAAAAAGTAAGTTCGGGGGAGGGGAGAAGTGGGTATTGAGTGCAGCCACCGGATTGAGGAATGAAGGGTTTAATGTCACTGTAGGAGGGCGCCCCGGATCATTGCTGCTAAAAAGGGCAGCCGGGGAAGGACTGGAAACCCTACCTTTCAATATCATAAGCGATATAAGCATCTTCCACTCATTCAGGATAGCTTCATTTATCAGAAAGCACAATATCGATGTGGTGATAACGAGGGACAGGGATCTGGGTGTTATTGGACTGGCTGTCAGATTAGCCGTAAGCCGGCTGTTTCCATTTCCTGGCAGTGGTAATTCTGGGGGCAAACAGGACAAGCCCCTGGTCTTTGTCAGGCACGGACTTGCCCTCAGGAAAAGTTTCAAAAAGCACTCATTCCTGATGAAGAGGTTTGCTGACGGACTGATAACTAACACAAGCACTATAAAGGACTTATATGTGTCAAAGGGTGTGGCCGGAAAGGATTTCATAAAAGTGATCCACAACGGCACCACTCCGGATGAGGAATCGCCCGCTTTCGATTTCGGTAAAAAGTACCCCGGTAAGAGGATCATTTTGTCGGCCGGGAGGCTGGCCGGGCAGAAAGGATTTTTTCACCTTGTTGATGCAGCAGCATTGCTTGCAAAAGAGTATAAAAATATTATGTTTTTGGTGTTTGGGAAAGGCAGGCTCCTTGCCCGGCTGAAAAGATATGCACAGTCAAAAGGGGTATCAGATATTGTGATCTTTGAAGGATTTGTGGAGGAAACCGCCCCGTACCTGAAAGGATGCGACCTGTTTGTACTGCCTTCCCTTTATGAAGGGATGCCCAATGCAGCAATGGAAGCAATGGGATATGCGAAACCCGTTGTTTTGACAAGGGTTGACGGGGCGGAAGAGCTGGTAGCACCGGGAGGGGATGGATTGCTGGTGCCGCCCGCCGATCCCCTTGCACTTGCTGAAGCAATTAAACTGCTTTTGGAAGATAAGAGGCTTTGTGAAAGACTGGGTGAGCAAGCCCGGAAAAAAATATTGACTAATTTTACCAGGGAAAAAATGATCTCATCGCTCAGGGAATATATCGAAGCAGGGATGAAGGCAAAATAATGGCAGAAGCATATAAGCCATTTCCCGAATAATAATGAATTCCCATTCCGGTAATCCGGAACATGGCGAATGACTAAATTTGAAAAGTGTAACATGGTAAGGAATTTCGTGACAATTGTGATTCTGTTGGCGGTGAGTACCGGACTGAGCAATCCGCCGGCATGCGTAACCCGCAACTCAGCATTCAGTCCGGGCGAAGAGATAAGCTATACACTTTACTTCAACTGGGGCTTTATCTGGGTAAATGCAGGAGAAGGTGTATTTAACGTAAAGGAGACAACCTTTAAAGACACTCCCGTTTACCATCTCAACTTCTTAGGCACATCGCACCGGTGGTATGATGCAATTTTCAGGGTGCGCGACAGGTTCCAGTCCTATGTCGAAAAAGAAACCTTCAGTCCATTATGGCACGAGATGGACACCTACGAAGGAGGCCATGAGGCGTGGGATATTTACTATTTTGACCATGAAAAGAACAGGATCATAGCAATTACGGAAGATTCCAAAAGGCCGAGGAGTACCGACACCATTGAGATAGACCGGTGTTCATACGATATTGTAACCGCAGCATACGCTGCCAGGAATCTTGATTTTTCCTCATACCAGGTTAATGACACAATCCCTTTTAAAATAATGATACGCGATGAGCTTCATGAGATAAAGCCCGTATTTCGCGGCCGGGATACGGTTAAAGCCCGCAGGGGAGGAACATTCGAATGCCTCAAGTTCTCCATAGAGCTGGTTGACGGCTTCATCTTCAAGGGCGGTGATGACCTGTTCATCTGGGTAACGGATGATGATAACAGGATACCTGTGATGATCGAAGCGGAGATAAGGGTCGGATCAATCAAGGCAGTCCTTAATTCATGGAACGGGTTAAGGCATCCTTTATCTGCAAGGATCGACTGAAATCTGTTTTATACCAAATATTGGTTTAAACCACACAAGCCTTCCGGGCAAAGCCCCGCCACTAGATGACCGCGACCAAAAGACGCGGGTTTTTTAAGAAAAACTCAGGTTTAGGAGTAAGTCAGGAGAGTTAACCCTTTTTAACAGTTTTCAGCAGTTCTTTCAGGTCTTCAAGCTTATCGGGATAGGCAATCCTTTCGTATGAGAAGATCAGGTTCAGCAGAAGCCGCTGAATT
>PUMT01000121.1 GCA_003551495.1 Bacteroidota bacterium | reverse complement strand
ACCCATAATGCCGTAACCCAGATACGGGCCGAATCCTAGTATTACAAACCCGCTCCCAAGCAAACCCTTGTAGACCAGATTAAGGGGTAATTCAATATAAGAAAGCTTGTAGGTTCCTGTTAATGACCCAAAACTGCTTTTCGAACCTTTCAGGGAAAAAAGCAAGCCGGGCTGAAAATAGAATTCCGGAGCAACGGGAACCTGGATATTGAATCCTGCATGATAGCCAATGATCATATCATTTTCCAGTTTGTTGCCGCTGTTATCTTTGCCGTTAAAATTCTGGAAATTTACCCCGCCCAGGATGGCAAAGGATGTTTTTGCATTACCTGTGCCCTGAGCAATAGATAAAGAAGTTGAAAGCACAAACATCAATGCAATATATATAAATCTTGTTTTCATTTCAAAATAGTTTTAGAGTTGATAACATTATTTACCTGTTCGCTTCTTTTGCAGCTTCAGCCTTCATTTTCTCATTAGCAGTAATCAAAAACTCGACTCTGCGATTCTGAGTACGACCATCTGCTGTATCATTATCATATTTTGGCAGAGTTTCACCAAATCCTTTGACTGTAAGCCGGCTGGCATCTATATTCCTGCTTGCCAGATAACCTGATACAGCACCGGCACGTCTTTCAGACAGGGCCTGGTTGTATGATGCACTGCCACTGCTGTCGGTATGACCCTGCAACTCAATATCAGTGTCGGCATAACTGTTCAGAACCACGACCAGCTTATCCAGATTGGCTCTGGCTTCGTATGAAAGGTCTGACCGGTCAAAGCCAAACAGAACATTGCTGTTGAACTCTACAACTATGCCTTCACCTACCCGTTCAACATTTGCATCAGGAACGGTCTTTTTTATTTCCTCAGCCTGTTTGTCCATCTGATTTCCAATTACTGCACCCGCGGCACCTCCAACCGCTGCACCGATAATTGCACCCAGCGCTGTGTTACCGGAAGCCCTTCCAATCACTGCACCGGTGGCACCACCCGCAGCAGTTCCGACAGCAGCTCCTTTTTGTGTCCTGTTCCAGGAGGCACATCCTCCAAAAATCATAATTGTACTTAATAATACAATCAGACTCAATCTTGAATTTTTCATAATAATCAGTATTAAATTATTTTATTTTGATCAAAGGTAGGCTCCCGGAAACTGATATATGTTACATAATCTCCTTTAAAAATTACATTATTAACACATTCATAAGTGTAAGAATTGCAAAAATGGATTTTTTCCTTTTCAGAAGGTGTTAATTATGTAATTCTTTTCAAAAGTTTTGTAACGATAGAAAAATTGGCTGGATTACCTTTATAATAATTAATCTCTGATACTATGCCGCTACTAACTATTTTGATTGTATAAATTGTTGCAGGTGTTCTGCTATGGCACACCAATCCTGAAAAGTGCCAGAGACAAACTGATAAAAAAATGAACAAATTACAATCATATTTAAAGAAAACTTTAAAGGCTATAATATGGGCTGTTGCAATCTGTTTTTTTATGCTCATAATAATCATTGTTCTTATCCAGGTTCCTGTCATTCAAAATAAAATTGTTCATTCTGCCACGTCCTTTGTCAGCAGCAAAACCCATACCCGGATTGATATAAAAAGTATCGACATCTCATTCCCAAAATCAGTGGTCATCAAAGGTCTCTATCTTGAAGATATTAAAACAGATACACTCCTGTACGCCGGAGAAGTGGGGGTTAGCATCTCGTTCAGGGATCTGCTCAGGAGTAGGATACATATAAGTTCTTTCGCGGCAGAAAAGGTAGTTCTGAATCTGAACCGTACTGAAACAGATTCTCTGTTTAACTTTTCTTTTTTACTTGCTGCCTTTAGTGATACAACCAAACAAATAGAAGCCTCCCCGGAAATTCCATCTAAATGGACATTCAGTGTGAACAGGGTGTCACTGAAAAACATCCGGATTCTCTATGATGATGGATATGAAGGAATAAATGCCACTGCAAAACTCAAAAAATCAGACTTAAAAATGGATCATATAGATATCGCAAAATCCATTTATTATGTCGATGACTTGCATGTTGAAAATTTATTTGCAAATATTCTGATTATTGAACCAAAAAAGACAAGTGCAAAGAACACAGAAAATGTTTTGCCTGAAATAAAGGCAAACAATATTCAAATCAACAATTCAAAGTTAAGTTTTGGAGATTCAATAAGTAAACAATCTATTAATGCATTGATTAACCGGCTTGAGTTAAAAGTCGGAACGGTCGATTTGCATAAGGAAATAGTATCATTAGACAGAATTTACTTATCAAAAAGCGAAATCCGATACAATACCATTGATAATGACACAATAAACAGGGAACCCAATACTACAAAAGAAAAAAGTAATTGGAGGGTTTCTTTAAAGCATATTGACATGGTTGATAATTCACTGTCGTACGCAGTGGCAAATAAACCGGAAATAAACAATGCCTTTGATGTAAATCACATGGTTTATAATCACTTATCACTCAAAGCTACTGATTTTATTTATTCGCCACTCAAAATAGAAGTGTCTTTAACAAATTTCACAACGGTTGATCTAAACAATTTTCTAATTACAAAAGTTGAAACCGACTTTAGTATGGATCAACATTCCATAACCGCAAAAAAGTTGAAAGTAAATACCGCGAATTCGGCTGTCGATGCTGATCTGAATATTCAATTTTCTTCCCTGGAATCTTTGAAGGATTCCCTGCAATTCATGATCATGAATCTCGACATGAAAAATATAAGTATCAGAACCTCTGATATTGTCTACTTTAATAACAATCTCAAAAATCAGCCATTCTTTAGGGAAGCGATGAATATAACAACTGTTTCAGGATATGTAAATGGGCCACTCAATCATCTGAGCGGAAAAAATCTGGTAATAAAAACAGGGAGTAATACTATCTTAAAAACCGATTTTATTATCACCGGGCTAGCTGATACCAAAACTGCTGTGTTTAATTTCCCAAATCTTAAAATTAATTCAGGTAAACGTGATATTAAAATGATGGCAGGTCCATCTGTTCCGGAAAACATTGAACTGCCGGAAAACATAACACTTAATATCGTTTTCGATGGAACGTTTAAGTCCTTTGAATCAATAATGGGATTGAACAGCAGCTTTGGTTCAGCAAAACTATTTACAAAAATCGATAAAAACGAAAGTTTCAGGAGTAAAGTAAATCTTGCCAATTTCGATTTGGGGAGCCTGTTAAAAGATACAATTCTTTATGGTCCGCTATCATTAACCGCAGAAGCAAACGGAAAAGGATTGAATATAAATTCGGCAAAAGCAGAAATCAAGGCTGAAGTAACCCAGATTTCCCTCAATCAATATCCTTATCAAAATCTAAACATTGATGGAACCATAACGGGTAAGGAATTCGCAGGCAAAGCAACCCTTAATGATGAAAATGCCCTTTTTGATTTTAACGGTCTGGTGAATTTGAATCCTGCTCAGGAATGTTATGAATTTAGATTGAATGTTCAGGGCGCCAATCTTCAAAAGCTGAATATTACAAAAGATGATATAAGAATTGGATTAATTGCAGAGGCAGATTTAACTGGTGGCGCTGTAAATAATCTGAATGGCAAAGCTGCAATTACCAACATAATTATTGCCCGGGGAGATAAAATATATGAACTCGATTCCTTGCTATTTGCTTCAATAAATGAACCAGGTAAAAGTGAATTAAGTTTGACAAGTGCCCTGATTGGGTTAAATTATTCAGGGACAGTGTCTCCGGCAGATATTAAGGCAGAGCTTAACAACTTTATTAATTATTATTTTCCATTCTCAGATGACAATTTATCATCAAAAGACATCAAACCATCAAGCTTTAATTTTGAATTACAACTTCACAATCACCCTCTTATGTCACAGGTTCTACTGCCTCAGCTAAGAGAATTCGAGCCGGGAATTATCCGGGGAAGTTTTGATAGTAAGAAAAGCGATTTGAAAGTACAGGCTTCAATGAGAAGAATAGCGTATGGAACTATCGAAATTGACGACTTTGTTCTGGATGTGAATTCAAATCTCAATGCATTAACCTACACATTATCCAGCAGTGCTGTTTCAAGTACACAAATCAAATTAGACAATTTATTACTTGAGGGAAAATTCGCGGATAAAAAAATATTTGCAGACATTTCTTCAATTGATGATAATAAAAACAAAAAGTTAGTTTTCCATTCTCAAATTACAAAGGATAATGACAATTATAAGCTTGTGCTCCATCCGGAAGATTTATATCTGATGCACAAGCGCTGGGGTATTAGTTCAGGCAATTATATGATATTCGGGAAAGAAGGATTTTTAATCCATGAATTCTTTATTAATAATGAATTAAGTCACATCAATATCGCTTCTGTGCATGATCAGGTCAATGACGATTTGAACATTGAGATAAAAAATTTCAAGCTTGATGATATTTCCCGGATCATAGAAAAGGACACCAGCCTGGTAAGAGGAATTGTGAATGGAAATGTATTGCTGAAAAGAGCGAAAAATACCTACGGTATAATCGCCGATGTATTAATAAGTGAATTGATTGTCCGGGATATTCCCGTTGGAGATATATCAGTCAGGACTGACAACCCAACAGCCGGGAAATTTGATTTTGATGTAAATCTATCCGGTCCTGAGAATAATCTTACTGCCACCGGTTATTTTATTCCCGACGATGGCGATCATTCAATCAGTGTAAAAACTGCCATTCAGGTGCTATCAATGAAAACAGTTGAGGCATTTTCGATGGGGCAATTCACAGAAGCGTCCGGAACGCTTTCAGGAAATTTATTAATTCAGGGCGAAACCAATGCACCTGAAATTACAGGCGAACTGGTTTTTAGAGATGTCTTTATCAAGCCTGCTACGCTAAATAACAGGTTAGAACTTAAGCACGAAACTATTCAGTTTAAAACTGACGGAATCTATTTTAATTCTTTTACCCTGTCAGATACTGACAATCACACCGCAATCATTGATGGTAATATTCAAATGAAAGCATTTAAAGATTTCATTTTTGCCTTACAGGTCAATACTAAGGACTTTTTATTACTCAACACAACAGCTAAGGATAATAAAGAATATTTTGGAAGAATGATTATTGACAGCAGGATTAATATCAATGGGCCAATAACACTGCCGGTTGTTGACGGAAGGTTAAAGTTGAAAGATGGCTCAAACTTTACATTCGTGGTTCCCGAAGGCAGACTCACCACCGACAAAGGAGAGGATGTGGTGGACTTTGAAGACTCATTAAAACTTAATTCAATTCTTTACAGAGGAGGAAAACAAGGAGAGCAAATAACGAGATTTCAAGGAATTGATCTATCCGCTATAATCGAAATTGACAAACAGGCAACACTAAGGTTGTTAATGGACCCATCCTCTAATGATTCATTGGTGGTGAGAGGAGAAGCAGCATTAAGTTTTTCAATGGACAGAAGCGGAAAAATGAGTCTTACAGGTGCATATAATTTAGATGAAGGCAGTTATCTTGTGTCGCTTCAATCTGTAGTAAAAAGAAAATTTGATATTCTGCCCGGAAGCACGATTATCTGGAGCGGTGATCCATTGGATGCTTTAATCTCCATAAATGCAAAATATACCGTCCGGGCTGCGCCGTATGACCTTGTAGCTGTTCAGATGTCGGGCCTGAGCGATGCTGAAACCGGTGGATATAAACAACGTTACCCATTCTGGGTATTGTTAAAATTACAAGGCGAAATATTACACCCGCTAATAAGCTTCGAAATACAATTACCACCCGAGGATAAGGGGATTTTAGGCGGGGCCGTGAATCAAAAACTGAACCTGT
>PUMT01000006.1 GCA_003551495.1 Bacteroidota bacterium | reverse complement strand
GACCGGGGCTACATCGGAGGTTTTGACTTAATGGGATTACGAACGGGTTTGACTGACCGGAGGCACATCCGAGGTTTTCACTGATTGGGATTACGAACGGGTTTTGCCTGACCGGGGCTACATCGGAGGTTTTGACTTAATGGGATTACGAACGGGTTTGACTGACCAGGGTTACATCCGAGGTTTTGCCTGACCGGGGCTGCACTTTATAATTGGCAGATATTTGCCTGTATTGAATGGTGATATCTGGCGGGCTTTGACCGGGTTGCCATTGCGGGAGGGGGTTTGCCTGAAAGTGCGGTGCACGATAAAGTCCGGTATTTACAGTAACCCGGTTTAAAACCACAATACCGGGTAGTGGTTAGTTACTATTTGGTTTTTTTTGGATGTATGAGAGTCCGGAAAAAAATATTTTCCCCGCTGCCGCCGTTTTTAAATGAATTTGTACTTGTTTTGGTTATTATTGGTTGAAAAATTTCTACTTTTACTGATTACAGCAAACTGATCAATTATATTTACACAATGAAAATCCACACCCTTTCGGTTTGTTTTATTTTGCTCCTGTTATCAGCTTCCGTTGTCAATGGCCAGTCAAGGCGTATAGAAAGGGCAAACCAGGCTTATGAAGATGGTGAATATCACAAAGCCATTGAATTGATGAGGGATGCCTATACTTCTATCAGCGATTTTGATACAAGATCTGAAATGATTTTCCGTATAGCGATGAGCTACCATAAGCTCAGAAATCCGCGTCAGGCTGAAATGTGGTTCAGCCACGCAGTAAACAGAAATTATCCCGATCCGCTGGTACACCTTTATTATGCACAGGCCTTGAAGATGAACGAAAAATATGATGAAGCCCTGGAGCAGTTTAAAAAATACAATGATCTGGTTCCGGATGATCCCAGAGGGGAAAACGGCATTGAGTCCTCCCGCCTTGCAAAGGAGTGGATTGAGAACCCCACCCCTTATGTTGTTGAGGAGATGAAATTTTTCAATTCACGCTACAGCGATTACAGTCCGGCCTTTGCCAGGGACGATTACAGGGTGGTTTACTTTACTTCGACAAGGGAAAATGATATTTCAGACCGGAAGCATGATGTTACGGGGGAGTATTTTGCAAATATATTTGAATCACGCCGCGACCGCCAGGGCAGGTGGAGTACTCCTTCTCCCGTAGAGGGCAACATAAACAGTGAGTTTGAAGAGGGCACCCCTTCGTTCAACGGCGACCTAACTGCTATGTATTTTACAAGTTGCAGGGTTACAAGGGGAGTAGCGGGCTGCCATATTTATGTTTCAAATTTACGGAGGGACAGGTGGGACAGACCGCAGCGGCTGGATATACTGGATGATACAGTTCTTGTAGCTCACCCTGCTGTTTCACCTGACGAACTTACGCTCTATTTTGTTTCCGATATGCCGGGCAGTTACGGCGAAAAGGATATCTGGAAGGTTACCAGAAGGTCAGTGGGCGATTCATGGGGCAGTCCCCAAAACCTTGGTCCTGAAATCAATACAACAGGCAACGAGGTTTTCCCATTTGTACACCCTGACGGTACGCTCTATTTTTCATCCGACGGTCATACCGGACTGGGTGGGTTGGATATTTTCAAAGCGAATAGAGATGAAGATGGAGAATGGGAAGTGAAAAATATGGGATATCCTGTAAATTCACCGGCAGATGATTTCGGGATTGTTTTTGAAAATGAAACAGAAAGGGGATATTTCAGCTCCAATCGCGGACGTGCGAATACTGACAATATTTACTCCTTTCATTTACCTCCGGTAGTTATCAATGCAGGAGGTGTGGTAACCGACATCGACTCGGGTGAGCCTCTTCCGGAATCTGTTGTTACCATGGTTGGTAGCGACGGTACTATAATGGAAATGAACACCGGGGAAAATGCCCGTTTTCGGTTTACAATGCTGCGTCCGGATGTGGAATATATTTTTCTTGCTTCAATGGACGGTTATCTGACCGAGAGGGTTGCCGTTTCGACGAAGGGACTGGAGCGAAGCCGTGATTTTGAAGTAAATATTGAAATCCAGTCATATGAAAAGCCAATCGAGCTTCCCAATATATTTTACGATTTTGCAATGTGGGATCTGAGGCCGGAATCGAGGGAGGCACTGGACGGACTGGTACAGACACTTAAGAATAACCCCAATATTGTTATAGAACTTGCTGCCCATACCGATTCCCGCGGAGGCCGCGAGTTCAATCTGGAATTATCGCAAAAAAGAGCCCAGTCGGTTGTAAACTACCTTATTGAAAACGGAATTGAGCCTGACAGGCTTGTTGCCCGGGGCTACGGAGATGCCAGGCCGAAAGTTGTTGACAGGCAGATTTCTGAAGAGTATCCTTTCCTCCCGGAAGGGCAGACACTGACCGAAGAATTTATAAATTCACTGGAAACCGAGGAGCAAAGGGAAGCTGCACACCAGATAAACAGGCGCACCGAGTTCAGTGTTTTAAGGGACGATTACGGTCAATAAACCGTCAAAGGACACCGGGAGTTCAATGTTATATGCGACAATCAGTGTCAGTGATCAGGGTAAAATAAACGAACCGGGAATTTCAGGCCACCTGAACTTCCCGGTTTATTTTTTTGTTCCTCAGGATGGAATTATTTGCCTTCCTTTTCAAACACCTTGTCCAGGAACGTTGACCACTCTTTCCTGCTCCTTTTTTTCCAGTCGCCTTTATGATACAGGTAGCTCCCGATAAGCGGAAGGATTGAAGTGGCTTCTGCATAGACCATCTGTTCATAAACGGTGTCAACCTTTCCCCATGAAGCGGCTTCCCTGAGTGTTGAACCTGAGCAGGCACCGTCACGTTCATCAGCTACTGTGATCTGGATGGCGTATTCATGCATGGGTACATCTTCGCCCAGTATTTCGGCGCATACAACGGTGTCCTGGGTGAAATTTTTGGGTACTCCCCCGCCAATCATAAATAGTCCGGTAGTTTTGGCCGCCATTTTGATTTTTGTGAGTTCCAGGAAATCCTTTACTGAGTCAATAGCAATATGGTTTTCAGGATTGTCCCACTGATGTTTTACAAGTCCGAATCCGGCACTGCTGTCAGTGAATGCCGGACAGAAAACGGGGACATTGTTTTCAAATGCTGCCTGTACGAGCGAATCTTTTTTTACTGCGTTGACTGTAAGGTAACGCCCCATTTCCCTGATGAACTCCCTGGAAGAGTATGCGCGGGGCTCAAGTGAATCGGCAATTCTCCCGATGGTCATATCGCATACCTGGAGCTCCTCTTCATCTATATACGTATCGTATATCCTGTCAATATAAAGCTCCCTTAACTTTTTGTCATTTGCAAGAGGCGAACCTTTATAATGCCTGAATCCCATCGCCTCAAAAAAATCCATATCCACAACAGACGCCCCTGAAGCAACCACAACATCAATCATATTGCATTTCAGCATGTCAACGTAAACCTGCATACATCCCCCGGCACTTGTACTACCGGCAAGGGTAAGTATTACAGTGCAGTCGTCATTATTGATCATTTTGGTATAAATATCAGCTGCCTTGGCTGTATCACGTGAGGTGAAAGACATATCACGCATTGAGTCGATAATGGGGGTGGAATCGAACGATTTGATATCGACATGTTTTACCGGGTCTTTTAAGTAATCTCTTTTTTCCATCTTTATCTTTTTATAATAGAAACGTAATTTATCAGCTATTTTTTATTTCTTTTTTTATAAGATGTTATCATGCTCATAGTACGGTAGATCAATTTTGAGGCGAAAAAATCCGGGGCCTTGTTGGCATTGTTGGGACAAAGTTCAACAACATCGAAGCCAACTACATTCCTCAACCTTACAACCTTTTCAATGAACCTGTTGCACATGTACCATCCTATTCCTCCTGGCTCGGGAGTTCCTGTCGAAGGCATTACGGAGGTGTCAAAAACATCCAGGTCAATTGTAATATAAACGTTTTCAGTTAGCTTTTCAACAGCCTTTTCCATCCACTTGTCGTCAAGCATGATCTTGTGTGCGAAAAATATCCTGTCCCTGTCATAATACCTCTTTTCACTTATATCCATAGACCTTATACCGACCTGAACAATGGGACACAATTCCTTTGCCCTTGCCATAACACATCCGTGATTGTATTTAGAACCCTTATTGAAAGTCCGGAGGTCGGAATGTGCATCAAGCTGCAATACAGAGATATTTTGGAAATGTTCTGCAAAAGCTTTTATGCTGCCTATTGAAACAGAATGTTCTCCGCCTGTAACTACCGGGAATTTTCCGGCTTCCAGATATTTTTTTACTTCTTTGTAAACAGCATCTACCATTTTTGAGGGACTTTCATTTTCAGTTACAGGCGGGGCGGTGTATATTCCTTGCAGATAGGCTTCGCTGTCGGTTTCAATATCATATAATTCCATGTTGCAGGATGCCTCCAGTATTGCCAGGGGGCCTTTGTCAGCCCCTTTCATCCATGTGCTGGTTCCGTCGTATGGCACAGGGATAATAACAAAAGCCGAGGTCTCTTTTTCTGAATATTCGCCGGGCAGATCGCCGAAATTGATGTTGTACATAGATGTTTGACGTTTATTTGTAAATTTCAGAAAATAGCGGCTAATACCCAAGAATTTTCAACATCGATTTATGGCTCTGCTCTTTTGCAAACAACCTTGTTATTATTTCACCATCTTCATCACGGTCAATTATAATATGCTTGGGTGCAGGAATAAGACAATGCTGTATTCCTCCGTAGCCACCGATAGACTCCTGGTATGCACCGGTATGGAACAAACCTATGTACTGTGTCCCGTTTTCCCTGATTTTAGGAAGGAAAACAGCATTTGCGTGAGCTTCGGAGTTATAATAATCTTCACTGTCACATGTAAGTCCGCCCAGAAAAACCCTTTCATACTCTTCATCCCAGTTGTTGACAGCCAGCAAGATGAACCTTTTGTTCAATGCCCATGTATCAGGAAGAGTTGTCATAAAAGAACTGTCGATCATATCCCAAACCTCCCTGTCGTTTTGTTTTTTTTGTCCAAGAACCGAGTAAAGAACCGCATTGCTTTCCCCGACTGTATACGACCCGAATTCAGTAAATATGTCAGGTTCAGGCGTGTTGTTCCTTTCACAAGTTTGTTTAATTTGTGAAATGATCTCCTCGGTCATATATTCATAATCGTAATCAAATGAAAGGGAGTTTTTGATAGGGAAGCCTCCGCCTATGTTAAGGGAGTCAAGTTCGGGACATATCTTTTTCAGTTCACAGTAAACATTGACGCATTTAAGTAGCTCGTTCCAGTAATAGGCGGTATCAGATATTCCCGTATTTATGAAGAAATGAAGCATTTTAAGCTCAATATTGGGATTTGGCTTAATTTTTTCCCTGTAAAACGCCAGAATATCATTATAGCGGATGCCAAGCCTTGAAGTATAAAAATCAAACTTCGGCTCTTCTTCTGATGCGATACGTATGCCGGCCTTGAACTTTTTGTTTGTAAGGCTGCTTAGCTGGTCTACTTCAGCTTTGTTGTCCATTACAGGGATTGTGTTTACAAAACCGTTATTGATGAAATTTGCCATATTCTCGACATACTGCGGGCGCTTGAAACCGTTGCATATAATGTAAATATCCTTGTTCAGCTTTCCTGTATCGTAAAGCTCTTCAATTATGTTCAGATCGAAGGCGGAAGAAGTTTCAAGGTGAACATCATTCTTCAGAACCTCCTCCATAACAAATGAAAAGTGGTTGCTTTTTGTGCAATAACTGTAGTAATATTCACCGTTATAGTCTGCTTTGGCAATTGCAACATTGAACCATTTTTTGCACTGCTGAATTTGTGAGTTGATTTTGGGCAGGTAGGTGATCTTTAACGGTGTTCCATATTGTTTGATTATGTCCATAAGACATATATTGTGAAAGTAAAGTTCATTGTCTTCCACCCTGAATTCTTTTTGCGGAAAGTCAAATGTCTGCTCAATCAGGTCGATGTATTTGTTTTTCATAACTCCAGGTATTGTAGGTAAAAATGAAAATGCAAATAAAAGTAAAATAGTTAAATAATACAATAATAACCAAAGTAAAATAGATAAATTGTGCAAAAAATTTAAAAATTTATAAGGTGAAATGATTTTTTTGACAGGGTTAGAAAACAATGCGTTTTGAAAAGCTCAGATAAACAGACGAATAGAGATTTTTTTGCTTTGGGCTTTCATGCAGATTTGTAAAAATATTTAAAAATCCGGCAGGGATGGATCTTGTTAAAATAACAAATGCAGCAAAGATGGATTGGGGCAGGTAGTGGTGTTAAGGCTTTGCAGATACAATGTCAGTAAAGATTTAAGTTTGGCAATCAAGTGAATGTGTTGTTGTGAAATAATAAATATAACTTTGTAAAGTTTAAAACGAAAAATAAACGGTAGTAAATGAACGAAGAATTCATTGTAAACCTGCGTAATCTTAAACTTAAAGATTACAGGGATATAGCTGAGGCTTACCGACATGCATATGAAAGCATTGACGATCCACCGTGGAAATATGCACAAATAAAAAAATTGCTTAGCATTTTCCCTGAGGGGCAAATCTGTGTTGAGGTAAACGAAAAAGTTGTTGCATGTGCTCTCTCCATTACCGTAGATTACAAAAAGTTTGGCGACAACCACACCTATACTCAGATAATCGGAAACTATACTTTTTCAACCCATGATCCGGAAGGAGATATTCTGTATGGTATTGATATTTTTGTTCATCCGGATTACAGGGATCTGCGGCTGGGAAGAAGGCTGTACGATGCAAGAAAGGAACTGTGCGAAAATCTGAACCTGAGGGCGATCATTGCCGGCGGAAGAATACCCGGCTACAACAGGTACTCATCGGAGATGACTCCGAAAGAGTATATTGAAAAGGTCAAGATGAAAGCTATTTACGACCCCATCCTTTCATTTCAGATATCAAATGATTTTCATGTAAAAAAGATCCTTCGCAACTACCTCCCTTTTGACAGGGAATCCAAAACCTTTGCAACCCTTCTGGAATGGAACAATATATACTTCGAGGAGAAAGAGCTGCTGATAGGAAGCCGGAAATCGGTTGTGAGACTCGGATTGGTACAGTGGCAAATGAGGAGCACTGCATCTTTTGAATCTCTTGTGGAACAGATCGAATTTTTTGTTGACGCTGTAAGCGGCTACCAGAGTGATTTCATTGTTTTCCCTGAATTTTTCCATGCACCTCTTATGGCAAGCTATAACCACATGAGCGAGCCCGATGCGATAAGGAAGCTGGCAGAATACAGTGTTCCGATAAGGGATAAATTTATTGATTTTGCTATATCCTACAATGTTAACATTATTACCGGAAGCCTGCCGCTTTTTGAGGAGGGCAAACTTTATAACGTTTCCTACATGTGCAGAAGAGACGGTACATGGGAAATTCAGTACAAGATACATATCACTCCCAACGAAATAATAACATGGGGGCTTTCCGGGGGGGACAAGATATCGGTATTTGACAGTGATGCGGGCAAAGTGGGCATTCTGATATGCTATGATATCGAGTTTCCGGAACTTGCAAGACTGATGGCTGAAGAGGGGGTGGAGATTTTGTTCGTTCCTTTCCTGACAGATACACAGAACGGCTACAACAGGATCAGATATTGTTCACAAGCCCGTGCAATTGAGAATGAGTGCTATGTAGCTATTGCAGGTTGTGTTGGCAACCTTCCCAAAGTAAGCAATATGGACATACAGTATGCACAGACTGCAGTTTTTTCTCCTTCCGATTTTTCTTTCCCGACCAATGCAGTTGTAAGCGAAGCCACACCAAACACCGAAATGATGCTTGTGGTTGATGTGAACCTGGATCTGCTGAAAGAGCTGCGTTTCAAGGGAACTGTTAGAAATATGCACGACAGGAGAAATGACCTTTATACACTGAAATGGAACCAGAAAAAACAATAATGAGAATATGCCAGGTAATTCAAGATACGACAAAAGAGGAGTTTCTGCATCAAAGGATGATGTTTTCAGGGCTATAAAAAATATTGACAAAGGACTGTTCCCCGGGGCCTTCTGCAAGGTAGTGCCCGATATACTGGGCGGCAGCAATGATTACTGCAACATAATGCATGCTGACGGTGCCGGCACCAAGTCCTCCCTTGCATACGTTTACTGGAAAGAGACAGGAGACATGTCGGTTTGGAAAGGGATAGCACGTGATGCTGTTGGTATGAATCTGGATGACCTGCTTTGTGCCGGTGCCACTGACGGAATACTGCTCTCTTCAACCATCGGGCGGAACCGGAATTTAATACCGGGGGAAGTGGTATCTGCCATTATTAACGGGACTGAAGAGTACCTGGAAGAGCTGCGCGGACTGGGTATCGGGATATACAGCACAGGTGGTGAGACAGCCGATGTAGGTGATCTTGTGCGTACTGTAATTGTCGACTCGGTTGTGACCTGCCGGATGAAGAGGAAGGATATCATATCCAACCACAATATAGCTGATGGTGATGTGATAGTAGGGTTGTCCTCATCAGGTCAGTCAGTTTACGAAGATGCATATAACAGTGGTATAGGGAGTAACGGACTAACATCGGCGAGGCATGACCTTTTTTCATCCCTGCTCAGGGAAAAGTACCCGGAAAGCTATGATAACGCCATGCCCGGCGATCTTTCATATTCCGGGAGTTATGAACTTACTTCGCCTGTGGAGGGAACCGGAATGGATGCCGGAAAACTGATGTTGTCTCCCACGAGGACATATGCTCCGGTAATAAAAGAGGTTCTTGAAAAATACAGGGGGCATATTCACGGAATGGTTCATTGTTCGGGGGGTGCGCAGACCAAAATACTTCACTTTATTGACAATCTGCATGTGGTCAAGGATAACCTTTTCGACATTCCACCGCTCTTCAGGATCATCCAGGAGGAGTCAGCTACCCCCTGGGATGAAATGTACCGGGTATTCAATATGGGACACAGATTTGAAATATATGTTCAGCCGCGCTTTGCACAGGGTATTATCGACATTTCAGAAAAATTCGGCATAGAGGCTAGAATAGTTGGTAAATGCTCGGCGTCAAAGGAGAGAAAACTTACAATTAAATCCCCCAAAGGCACATTCGGGTATTCTTAGAATGCAGGGTGGTTTTTTCAAACATTTTTGCAAGGTATTATGGCGGCTGTTGCTATCAGCAATCAGGATGTTTTTCGGGATACAGAAGCCTCCGCAGATAAAGTTATCGCCAGGCCAAACAGCTGGCTTTGCGGGTTTTTCAACACTACGGGAAACTTGCGTTGAAAAAAAAAATTATATTTGCATTCGGAAACAATTAAATGCCAAAAAAATATGTCAGGAAATTTAATGGGAAAGCTCGAGGGAGTGAAGGAAAGGTTTGAAGAAGTGGGTAAGCTGATAACCGATCCTGAGGTTATCAATGATATGAAACGTTATGTAAAACTCAACAAGGAATATAAACAACTTGAGCCTATCATAAAGGCTTACGGGGAGTACAGTAATGTGATCAGCAATATTGAGTCTGCCAAAGAAATACTGGCTGCTGAAAAGGATGAGGAGCTTCGTGAAATGGCAAGAACAGAGCTGGAGGAGCTGAATAAAAGAGTTGAGGAGATGGAGGAGGAGATCAGGCTTCTGTTGCTGCCTTCAGACCCGGAAGATGAAAAAAATGCAATAGTTGAAATAAGGGCAGGAACCGGGGGTGATGAAGCAAGTATATTTGCAGGCGACCTGTTCAGAATGTACAGCAAGTATTGTGAAATGAAAAAGTGGAAAACGGAGGTTACCCATTCAAACCCGGGAACAGCAGGAGGATTCAAGGAGATAGTTTTCAAGGTAAGCGGAGAGGGTGTTTATGGCATAATGAAATACGAATCGGGCGTTCACCGTGTTCAGCGTGTTCCGCAAACCGAAACTCAGGGAAGGGTTCATACATCGGCTGCCAGTGTTGCAGTTTTGCCTGAAGCGGAAGATTTTGACATAGAACTCAGGAACGAGGATATAAGAAGGGATACTTACTGCTCATCCGGACCCGGCGGGCAATCGGTCAACACCACCTACTCAGCGGTAAGGCTTACACACATTCCAACAGGTATAGTTGTTACATGCCAGGACCAGAAGTCCCAGCTGAAGAATTACGATAAAGCCCTGCAGGAACTCAGAACCAGGATATACAATCTTGAGTACCAGAAATACATGGATGAGATCTCCTCGAAAAGGAAAACGATGGTTTCAACAGGCGACCGCTCAGCAAAGATCAGAACCTACAATTACCAGCAGGGAAGGGTGACCGATCACCGGATAAACCTTACCCTTTATAATTTGAATTCAATACTTGACGGCAATATCCAGGAGATCATAGAAAAATTGCAAATGGCTGAAAATGCTGAAAGACTTAAAGCTCATAACCTTTAGATAATGGATCGTCAGGAACTGTTTGAAGTAATAAAAAAGAAACGGAGTTTCTTGTGTGTGGGACTTGATCCCGATCCCGGCAAACTCCCCGAATCTGTGCTTGAAAACGATGACCCCGTTTTTGAGTTCAACAGGAGGATAGTCGATGCCACAATACCGTTTGCCGTTGCATTTAAACCCAATATTGCCTTTTACGAATCGCTTGGCGCCACCGGCTGGTGGAGCCTTGAAAAGACCATCGGGTATATCAGGAAAAAATATCCTGGCACCTTTTTGATTGCTGATGCAAAAAGGGGTGATATAGGCAATTCTTCTGCCAGATATGCAAAAGCATTTCTTGAAAATATGGGGTTTGACGCTGTAACCGTTACTCCTTACATGGGAGAAGACTCCGTTAAGCCGTTTCTTGAATTCAGTGGGAAGTGGGCAATTGTGCTTGCACTGACCTCCAATCCGGGGGCGGCTGATTTCCAGACTTGCTGCGAAAACGACCAGGGAGTGCCGCTGTTTGAAAATGTCCTGAAAAAGGCCTCAAAATGGGGAACGACTGACAATATGATGTTTGTTGTTGGAGCAACCCGTGAAAATATGATTGAGGATGTCAGAAGAATTGTGCCTGAGCATTTTCTGCTTGTACCGGGTGTCGGAACACAGGGTGGTTCCCTTGAAAGTGTTTCCAGGATTGCAATGAACCGTCAATGCGGACTGCTTGTAAATTGTTCGCGAAGTATTATTTATGCAGATGACGGGCTGGAATTCGATATTGCGGCAGGGCGTAAGGCACTTGAAATTTGTGAAAAGATGGAAGCACTTCTTCGGGAAAAGGGATTGATTTAAAACAGTTTTTCTAAATAACCTGTAAAAAAAGGATAAATAAAGACCTGACTCATGATCCCTGAGCAAGTCACCGAAGGATTTTTACATTACCTGTGGCAACACAGGCTTTACGATCCTTTTTCGATGTATACTTCAACAGGCGAAAAGGTTGAAGTGATTGATCCGGGCAAATTGAATCCCGATTCAGGTCCCGATTTCTTCAACGCCAAAATAAGAACAGGTAATACTACGTGGGCAGGGAATGTGGAAGTTCACTTAAGGTCGTCAGACTGGCTGAAACACGGTCATCATCTTGACAGGGCATACGAAAATGTGATCCTTCAGGTTGTTGCTGAGAACGACATGGAGATCAAGCGTAATAACGGGCAACCCCTTCCTGCGGTAGAGTTAAAATATGATACCCGTCTTCTGGAAAATTTAAGCGGACTGGTTTGCGGCAAAAACCGGATACCTTGTGAAGGAAGGACTAAGGATTACGGAATTCTGTTCACTGATGAATGGCTTGGCAGTTTGGCAATGGAAAGGCTTGAAGCGAAATCAGTCAGATTGCTCAAAATCCTCAGGGAGAATAAAAACGACTGGGAGGAGACTCTTTACAGGCAACTTGCACGCAATTTTGGCCTCAGTCTGAATGCAATGCCTTTTGAGATGGTAGCGGTCAACACACCCCTGAAAATTCTTTCAAAACATAAAGACAATCCTGCGCAGGTTGAAGCGCTCCTGTTCGGTCAGGCCGGAATGCTCGGGGACCCCGGAGGGGATCAATACTACAGGCATTTATCAGGAGAATATCACTATCTCAGTCGCAAATACAGCCTTATTCCTGTTGAAAGGCATTTGTGGAAGTTTATGCGGCTTCGCCCCTCTAATTTCCCAACTGTAAGGATCGCACAATTTGCTGCCCTGATAAGGAAATCGTGGGGACTATTTTCAAGGGTGACTGAGAATCCGGAGCCTCAGCATTTAAGGGAGCTGTTCAGTTCCACGGCATCTGCTTACTGGGATAATCACTATGTGTTCAACAAGGAAAGCATTCGATCCAAAAAGAAGACCGGCAGGCTAATGCTAAATCTTTTGCTTATAAACACAGTGATACCTCTTCTTTATCTTTACGGCAAACTTAAGAATAACAAATATTACAGTGAGAAGTCATTTGAAATGCTAAAAAGCCTTGAGGCGGAAAACAACTCCGTGATAAACAAATGGAAAGAGTTAAAGGTTAATGTGCCGAATGCCTTTTTTTCACAGGCTCTTCTGCATCTGAAAAACGAGTACTGCAACCGCAGGGAATGTTTAAGATGTGAAGCCGGTAAACATTTTACGGATGAAACAAGTTAAAATAAAATAAAAACGTTATACATTTTTTGATCAATCTTTTGACGGTTTAAAAAAATTGGATAATTTTGCAAATCTTATATAGAGTGTAAATAATTTAAATATTGTAAAAGAAGTATGTATCTGACAACTGAAAAAAAGCGTGAAATTTTTGGGAAGTACGGAAAATCTGAAACTGATACAGGTTCAGCAGAAGGACAAATAGCTCTGTTTACTCACCGGATCAACTACCTTACTGGTCATTTGAAAACCCACCGGAAAGATTTCAGCACACAGCGTGCTCTTGTTAAACTCGTAGGGAAAAGGAGAAAACTGCTTAATTACCTTATTCAAAGAGATGTTGAAAGGTACCGGGCAGTAATAAAATCCCTGGGAATCAGAAAATAATTGTTTTACAAGATGAAAAAGGCAATTGGACAATTGCCTTTTTTTGTATGTCCATTTAAAATCCTTAACATGTTTAAAATATTTGAAAAGATAATTGACCTCGGAGAAGGCAGGTCAATAAAACTGGAAACCGGAAAGCTTGCAAGGCAGGCCGACGGAGCGGTTGAACTGACTATGGGGCGCACAAAGCTCCTGGCGACAGTTGTTTCAGCCAAAGAAGGAAAGGAAGATGCTGATTTCATGCCTCTTTCCGTCGAATACAGGGAGAAATTCGCATCCATAGGAAGAATACCGGGCGGCTTTTTAAAAAGGGAAGCAAGGCCGGGAGACAATGAAATACTTATTTCACGTCTTGTTGACAGGGCATTGCGGCCTCTTTTTCCGGAAGATTACCATGCGGAGACTTTTGTAACAATTGACCTTATCTCGGCAGACAAGGACATAATGCCTGATTCGCTTGCCGGACTTGCAGCATCTGCTGCTTTAAGCGTTTCTGACATTCCTTTTAACGGACCTGTTTCCGAGGTTAGGGTTGCAAGGATTGACGGGGAATTTGTTGTAAATCCCACATTTACCGAAAACGAGAAAGCGGATATTGATCTGCTTGTTGGAGCAACAATGGATAATGTTATGATGGTTGAGGGCGAAATGAGTGAAGTGTCGGAAGCTGAGATGCTTGAGGCCATAAAGGTTGCACATGAAGCTGCCAGGGCACAGTGTATGGCGCAGAAAGAGCTGATGGAAATGGCAGGTAAGATCGAAAAGCGCGAATACTGCCACGAGGTAAGTGATGAAGAATTGAGGGAGAAGATAAAAAGTGAAACTTACCAGAAATGCTACGAAACTGCAAAAACAGTCAAATCGAAACAGGAAAGGGCAGATGCTTTCGATAACATCAGGAAGGAGTTTATCGAATCGTTGCCTGAAGAGCCTGAAGTGAATGAAATGCTTGTTTGCCGGTACTTTTATGAAACCCAGAAGGAGGCGGTAAGGAATATGATCCTTGATGAGGGGACTCGCCTTGACGGCAGGAAGCCTGATGAGATAAGAAATATTGAATGTGAAGTTGATTATTTGCCTGCTGCTCACGGTTCAGCTCTTTTTACAAGGGGTGAAACACAGTCTCTTACAACAGTGACACTTGGAACAAAGCTGGATGAAAAAATGATTGATGAGGTACTGCGGAAGGGTAAAGACAAATTTGTTCTTCACTATAATTTCCCGCCTTATTCTACGGGTGATGCAAGGCCGATACGCGGTTTGTCACGCAGGGAGGTTGGGCACGGTAATCTGGCCCACAGGGCGTTGAAGCGGATGGTACCCATTGATTCAGATAATCCATATGCAATCAGGGTAGTATCTGATATACTCGAATCAAACGGCTCGTCCTCAATGGCAACTGTATGTGCAGGCTCCCTTGCGCTGATGGATGCGGGGATATCGATGAAAAAATCTGTTTCCGGTATTGCAATGGGTATGATAGCCGATCCTGACTCCGGGAAATATGCAATATTGTCGGATATTCTCGGCGACGAAGATCATCTGGGCGATATGGACTTTAAGGTTACTGGTACGCGTGATGGTATTACGGCAACCCAGATGGATATAAAAATCGGCGGACTTTCTTATGAAGTTATTTCAAAAGCCCTGGAACAGGCAAAGGAAGGCAGATTGTACATACTTGAAAAAATGGATCAGGTGCTGAGCAGTACTCGTTCTGACCTGAAACCCCATGCACCAAGAATTGAACAGATAAAGATCCAGAAGGATATGATAGGTGCAATAATAGGACCTGGCGGGAAAGTGATACAGGATATACAGGCTAAAACCGGCGCCACCATTATAGTCGAAGAGGTGGACAATATGGGAATAGTTGATGTGTTTGCAGATAACAAAGAGACCATAGACGAAGCGATGAGGATGATAAAAAGTATTGTTGCTTCACCCGAGGCAGGCGAGGTTTATATGGGTAAAGTCAAGTCTGTTGTTTCGTTTGGTGCTTTTGTTGAAATAATGCCCGGAAAGGAAGGATTGCTGCATATATCTGAGATTACCTGGGAGAGGCTGAACAGGGTTGAGGATGTGCTGAAAGAAGGCGATGAGGTTGAGGTGAAGCTTATAGATATTGATGAAAAAAGCGGCAAGCTTAAATTATCAAGAAAGGTGCTTCTTCCCAAACCGGAAGGCCAGAAGAAAAGAAGCTAAAATTCCAGATTATAAATAAAGCCATTTCCCTGCGGAATATCACTGACTGCAGTTAAACGGACTTCAACTTTCTGATTCCTTGTCATGCAGACGGAGTTAAAGAACCTGGTTATTGAAGGCAATATAGGCGCCGGCAAAACTTCACTTGCAAAGATGATTTGCAAAAGATACAGGGGGAAACTGCTTGCTGAACAGTTTTTGCCAAATCCTTATCTGTCGAAATTTTATTCCGATCCGGAATATTATGCACTTCCACTTGAACTGTCACTGCTGGCAGAACGTTATAACCAGGTGAGAAACCATATTGAGTCTTCATGCACAAAAGACCTGGTTGTGTGGGATTATCATATAGGCAAGTCCCTTGTTTTTTCAGGAATAACACTGAAAAAACAGGAAAAGGAACTGTTCATTCACCTGTTTTCAATAATGAGTAAAACTTTTCCCCAGCCCGATCTGTTTATTTACCTTCACAAGGAGGTTGATCACCTGCTTGAAAATATTAAAAAGAGGGGAAGGCCTTATGAAAAGTCTGTTGATGCCGGATATCTGAAAAAGCTTGAAGAGGCCTATTTCAATTACTTGAGTTCCCTTAAAGGGGTTAAGATATTGGTGATAGACACGAACAATATTGATTTTGCCGGTAAAAAAAGCGATTTCGACGCAATTTCAGATAGTATTTTCAATAAATCGCATTCTGAAGGGATTAACAATGTATTGCTTTAATTTTAAAAATATTAAAAAAAACGCCTGACATTACACATTTATTCGAAAAAAGTAGTAAGTTTGTAACTGTTTTGGGTAATTATTGAAAACCATTAAGCCAAAATAGAATTGTATAACAAATAAAAATTTCATTATGAAGAGAATTAGTCAAAATTTAATTGTTCTTGGATTGGCTGTGTTCCTGTTGAGCAGTTGCGGAGGCCTGAACAGGATGCAAAGGAATGCCGATCAGGTAAGATATGATGTTACCCCCGAGATACTTGAAGCACATGCCGGTGATGTAGAGGCCGCAATAAGGGGAACATATCCGGACAGGTATTTCCACAGGAATGTGATCCTGGAACTTACACCTGTTATTAGGCATGCCGGAGGCGAAACTGAACTTAATACACTTACTTTGCAGGGAGAGAATGTGACGGATAATCACCAGGTGATATCACGCGACGGTGGAAGCTTCAACTATGTAGACAAGGTGGATTTTGAAGAGGACATGAGGGTATCGGAGCTTATCCTGAGAGTAACCGGCCACCAGGGCAACAGAACAAGAGAATTCGACCCGGTAAAACTGGCTGATGGTGTAATTGCCACATCAATGCTTGTAGTGAAAGATCCCAAGCCTGTGCTGGCTCTTGACCGGTTCCAAAGGGTAATCCCCGATACAAAACAAGCCGAAATTTTCTACCTGATCAACAGGGCAGAGGTTCGCGCTTCAGAGATCGGTTCAGACAGGATTCAGGGTTTTGGCGAATTCCTTAAGGAAGCATCAGAAGATGAGCGTATAATTCTTGACAGGGCAGGCATCAGGGCTTATGCTTCACCTGACGGACCGATTGACTTTAATGAAAGGCTTTCAGAGCAAAGGAAAGAGACTTCAAACAAGGTTATGACGGACAAGATGAAGGAAGCAGAATTTGAGATAGCTGAAAACTTTTATGAAACAATGGCTCTTGGTGAAGACTGGGAAGGTTTCAGGAAAATGGTAGAAGAATCTGACATAGCCGACAGGCAGCTGATACTTCGTGTTCTTTCCATGTACACCGATCCGGAAGTTCGTGAGCAGGAGATAAGGAATATGACTGCAGTTTTTGAAGAGCTTGCTGAAAAAGTACTTCCCAAGCTGCGTCGTGCGATACTTGCTGTTGATTATGAAAGGGTTGGATACTGTGACGACGAGCTTCAGGAAATATTTGCCAGTGATCCCAACAGGCTGAACCTGGAAGAGCTACTTTACACAGCAACTCTTATTGATGATTACAATAGAAAGCTTCGTGTTTACCAGAGAGCTGCGCAGAACTTCCCCAACTGCAACAGGGCACACAACAATGTAGGCTATGTTCAGATGAAGCTGAACAATGTAAGTGCAGCCAAAAGTTCTTTCCAGTCGGCTCAGAGGATTAAGGATGACGATATAGTTAAAAACAACCTTGGTGCTGTAGCTCTGATGGAAGGTAATATCGACCAGGCTGAAGAATACTTCCGCTCGGTTGCAAGTCCCACAAGCGAAACCAATTACAACCTTGGTATTGTAAGCATAATAAAGGCTGACTATGATGCTGCTGAAAGCTATTTTGGCAACACATGCGAAGTGAATACAGCACTGGCCAAAATGCTTAACAACAAGAATGACGACGCCCTCAGGATACTTAACTGTGTTGAGGAGCCCTGTGCTATTACACACTACCTCAAGGCTATCGTGGGAGCGCGCACTAATGATACAAACCTGCTGTTCGACAATCTGAGAACTGCAATTGAAATGAAAGGAGAACTCAGGGAAGATGCCAAAACAAACATGGAGTTTGGAAGGTACTTTGAAGATGAAACATTCCTTTCGATAGTAAATTAGGATATTTTGTTTCAATAAAAAAAGGGCTGCCTCAAAAGGGCAGCCCTTTTTTAATTCAGGGTACGGACTATATGGCCGGTCCGGCCGACTGTTTAACGGTTCAGTTTTGTAAAAATGTCCCATAATACAATACCGGCACTAACGGAAATATTGAAAGAGTGTTTGGTTCCAAACTGGGGTATTTCTATGCATAAAGAGCTTTGATCGATTATTTTCTGACTTACACCCTTTACTTCATTCCCGAATACCAAAGCAATTTTTCTATTTGCCGGCGGCTTGAATTCCGACAATGGAATACTTTTATCAGTCTGTTCCACGGAACATATCTCATAACCATTACTTTTCAGATAATTCACCGCATTAACGCCTTTTTCAAAGTATTTCCATTCAACAGATTCGGTTGCGCCCAGTGCGGTTTTATTTATCTCCCTGTGTGGCGGGGTTGCGGTAAATCCGGTAAGGTAAATACATTCAACCAGGAATGCATCGGCAGTCCGGAATACCGAACCGGTGTTATTCAGACTTCTTATATTGTCGAGTACTATACAAACAGGCAACTTGTCAGCTTTTTTGTACTCGCCGACAGTTTTTCTTTTTAGTTCGCTGGTTTTTAATTTTTTCATTATTTTTTCAGGTTATCTTAAAAGCCTGCGTCTTTTAGGCGCGGTAATGTCCTGGCGGGGACTTTGCCCAAAATGCATGTGCGCTAAAAAAATTTGCAGTGCACAGCAAGAACCGGGCTTATAGCACCTCTTTAAGTGGTAGCAGATCAAATTTTGCTGTTTATGATCCCGGTAAAGAGTCAGATACAACACTGTTCAAATTATCATCCGTTTAGTATTAATAAGTTAAAAAAAATAAATATTTTTATGTTTGCAAAGATAAACCCTATTGACAAATAAATTAATCATATGAACCTACACGAGTACCAGGGAAAATCCATTTTGAAAAAATTCGGGGTTGCCATACCTGAAAGTTTGGTAGTTGACTCACCCGATGCAGCCGTAGATGCGGCAAAGCAGATACAAACCAAAACCGGTACAGATACATGGGCTGTAAAAGCACAGATCCATGCCGGTGGAAGAGGCAAGGGGGGAGGTGTGAAAATTGCCAGATCCCTTGACGAGGTGAGGAGTTATGCTGACCAGATACTTGGAATGAAACTGGTAACCCACCAGACCGGCCCGGAAGGTAAAATAGTGCATAAGCTGCTTGTAGAGCAGGGAATATATTATCCCGGGGAAAGTGAAGTGGAGGAGTTTTATATGAGTGTCCTGCTAAACAGGCAAACCGGAAGAAACATCCTGATGTATTCGCCTGAAGGCGGGGTTGATATAGAAACAGTTGCTGAAAAGACACCCCATCTTATTTTTCGGGAAGAGGTGGATCCCGGTGTGGGAATACAGCCATTTCAGGCGAGAAGGATTGCTTTTAACCTTCGATTATCAGGAAAGGCATTCAAGGAAATGACCCGTTTTGCCATATCACTTTATAATGCTTATGAAGGGTGTGATGCATCACTATTTGAGATCAATCCTGTTTTCAAGACCTCTGACAACAAAATTTTTGCAGCTGACTCGAAGGTGGTACTGGATGATAATGCACTTTTCCGCCATCCTGATTACGCCGAAATGAGGGATATAACAGAGGAAGACCCTGCTGAGGTTGAAGCCGGAAAATATGACCTCAACTTCATAAAACTGGACGGGGATGTTGGATGTATGGTTAACGGAGCCGGACTTGCAATGGCTACAATGGACATTATTAAACTTTCAGGAGGTGATCCTGCCAACTTTCTTGATGTAGGGGGCAGTGCCAATGCCAAAACGGTAGAAGCCGGATTCAGGATAATTATGAAGGATCAGAATGTGAAGGTTATACTGATAAATATATTCGGCGGAATAGTACGATGTGACCGTGTGGCGCAGGGAGTTGTAGAAGCATATAAATCAATCGGGAGTATTGAAGTCCCGGTTATTGTCAGGCTTCAGGGAACAAATGCCGAAGAAGCCAAAGAACTTATTGATGAATCTGGACTGAAAGTATATCCTGCAATATCGCTACAGGAGGCTGCCGGACTTGTAAGCGATATGGTTTGACATACTTTAATATATTATAGAAATCCTTGTCTTTTAGGCACGGTTATGCGCTGAAGGGGGTGGGGCATTGCCCGAAAAGAGATGTGCGGTTTTATGCTTGCGTGGCTTTGCCCGAAAAACATGTGTGGGTTAAAAAATTCCCGGTGCGATGTAAAAAAATCGGGATTAAAGCCACCACCTGTGGTATTGTATAATGCGGAACTTATTTATCAAGGCTATTCTGAAAGTCCCTGAATACAATAAAATATCCACTTCGCCGTATAATAAATACAAAAAAAAATATCATGGATCATAATGAACAATTCAGGGAGGATCTGCAAACTCTTATCGAATTGTTTAAAAAATATGCAGATAAGGTCTCTCAGGGCGAAATTGAAGGGATGGATCCAGAACTGGCCAGGCAGTTCAGGACTATGCTTGGTAATTATGATATGATGAAAAACATGATACCGCAACATGTGCCGGAACAATTTCGCGAACCTTTCAGTCAGATGATAAAATCCCTTATTAACCAGTTGCGTGAAGAGATAGGGTATGCGGATTCACTTTCACATGAAAATGAAGTAACTTCTGCAGACAAACCGGAAACAATAGAGGAGATTGAAGAGATATTGAAGAAACCGGGACTTAGCAGTGAGGAGATAGATCAACTGCTGGACAGGATGACCATGATAAAAAAGGCAGGCGGAAAATAAAAAAAATTACTTACACATCATTAACCGATACCCTTTAACTTTCCCTTTCAAATTGAAAGGGTTTTTTTATTCCTGTAAGCGAAATGATTCTTTCAGAAACCAGTTCAGGTTGTCGGGTTTTCATGTAATTACCACAAAACCAGTCTTGTATCCCGACAGGTATCTTTGGTCACTTAAATAACATTGTTCACTTTCAAAAAACACAAATTGGTGTAAAATATCAATTGAAACCATATGGCGAACCGATATTTTTTTTAATTTAATCTAAAAAAAATCGGGTGGGTTTTGATTGAATGATTAATGGATTCCTGACAGTAAACGTGCCCTGACAGTTCTATTTAAAGGGTTTATATGTTTGAAACCAGAGCATTATTGGAGCCGGGCTCCTGGAAAATCGAAAAAATAGGTGTTGTAGGTCCGGGCACAGTAGGTATGACCATGGCTGCCGTGCTTGCCGGATCAAAGATCCGTATAGGAAGTGAAAAACCGGCCAGTGTTGTGTGTGTTCAGAGAAAATCAGACAGATCCGGATGGAAAATTGATGCTATTAATAACGGACACCCGTCAATCGGGAGTGGCGATCCTTTATTGCAGGAAATAACCGCCAGGGCTGTAAGGGAAGGACTGCTTCATGCCACTCACGATTATGAAATGCTATGTGATGCAGATGTAATACTGGTATGTGTAAAAACCGGTATCAGGAAAATGGAGCCTGACTACAAGACGCTATTAAATACCGTTAAAGATCTTGCCAGGGCTCTGAGAAAAAAACCTTCAGGTAAAATACCCCTTGTCATATTTGAATCGACCCTTGCCCCAACATCAATAAGCACGGTAATATGGGACCTTTTCGACAAGAATGGTCTGACAGAAGGCAGGAATATCCTGATCGGTTACAGTCCCAGCAGAATTGTTCCCGGGAACCCTGTTGAATCGTTAAGAAACAGTTGCAAGTTGGCAGGGGGGCTTCATCAGGAGACAGGAAAGCTTATTTCTTTGCTCTACCGGAATATTGTGACGGGAGCTTCGGTGTATGAAACAAACTGCCTCACTGCTGAGTTGGTAAAGACATCTCAAAGTGCCTACAAAGATGTCAGGATGGCTTTTTCAGCAGAAATTGCCTGGTTGTGCGGGAACAGGGATATAGACTTTTACTCTGCAATGGAGATAGTGAATAAAAGACTCAGGAAGAAGGTTAATGCTGATGTTTTCAGAAACTGCCCTGATCAGGTTAGGATTGTTTCTCCTCCTTTTGGAACAGGTCAAAAATGTATTAGCAATGACGGCATGTTATTGTGGTGGAGGTATAATGAAGCCGGAAATGACAGCTCTTCCAGTATAATTTTAAAAGCCTTGCAGATAAATGAAGAATCGCCTGTTATCAATTTCAGGCAGGCAGAAAATTATTTCGGTAAGATCAAGGGAAGCAGGATAGCTGTTCTTGGTGTATCATCAGCTAAAAATGAAGGAATTACCGATAATTCACCCATTCTTGTTCTTGCTAATTACCTTAAAAAGAAAAGGTTTAACTACATTTTGCATGATCCTTTTATAAATAAGGACGCTCTTGCTTTATCGGCTAAAAATCAGGTTGTTAATTTTACCAGTAATTTAGATGAAGCAATCCGGAATGCTGATTATGTATTTATTTGTACTGCACACGATTATTATAAAGAATATTCAGAACGGTTGGTTTCGGTACGAAGCATAAAG
>PUMT01000209.1 GCA_003551495.1 Bacteroidota bacterium | reverse complement strand
TTTGTTGAAAAAAAGTTCGAACTTCGTTCAGAAGTTTGCGACCACAATAAAACGCAATCAGTTAATAAATAATTGGTTGCGTTTTTGTTAGTAAATAAGCTGATTGTGCTTATTTGATGATTTAGATCACCGCTCTGAGGGGAACAATGCATGTTTTGGAACGTACCAGTAATTACCCAATCTTAAAATTGACATATTATGAAAAACCGGATTATAGTTTTTTTGATTGCATCCCTGATTGCCCTTGCATTAAAGTCTTGTTACTCACACCCTGTTTGTGCCGCATATGCAACAGCGGAAGAAACAACGAAGCAGGAAGAAATTGTATAATGGTTTGGCTGATAAACGGGAAAATACCGGTATTATGCTGATAAGCGGAATTAACGAAGCAATTATTAAACTGCCTCTGCCTTCACCAGGGCTATGTGCCGGGTTGTTCCGGTTGTTGTTTGTGAATGTATTTGTTGAAAAGGGTTTTGATCCCTTTTGGTTCCCCGATTATTGTTACAATGTCGTTTTCACGTAAAACAGTATCACCCCTTGGAGTGAATATCTGGTCTTTCCTCTGGATTATTGCTGCCAGTACATCAGAAGGTAGTTTTATCTCTTTCAGTGATTTGTTGAAAAACTCTTCAGTAGCAGTTCCTTTCTCAAGTAGAAGTGTAATGTATCTTTCGTTGTGAAGCAGATATTCTTTTATTTCACGGTGGTTTTTTATAGAAGTAATAATTTCCACAAAATTATCCCGTTCAACTATATCCATCAGTCTGGTAAGCAGCCTTAGCTGCTGTTTCGGGTCGTCACTCCTGCTGAGAAGGAAGAAGAAGACCCTTATGTTATCTTCTGATGAAATTTCCCCTTTCATTACAGGCTTTCTGACACCTTTTTCGGAAAGGACAACGTGAAGAACAGGCTGCCCGATATTGCCTGTTTTCGCGTGCAGTATCGATACCCTGGGGACAACCAGTGCCGGGTCAATTGCGGTGACTGAGAGGAACTCCTTCTTCAGCTCCCCTTTATCTGCGCTATCCACATCCTGTGCAAACTTTTTTGTTACATCGGTTACAAGCGACTTGAAAGAAACCCTTTTACGTCCGAGGTCGGTGATTCTTGCCTGGACTATCATTTCGCCGAACGGGTCCCCGTCCCTCAACCCTTTTTCCTTGAGGATATGGAGAAATTCATTCTCAAGGGCTTTATGCTCTTTTTGTCCGAGCAGTGCAAACCAATGGTATATGGCCCCTTCACGCTTTGTGTGCTTTCGTGCATAATTGTAGTACCAGATAATTCCAAGTCCGCCAATACCCATTATTAACAGTCCGGCACCCCATCCCATGTATATTATAAGGAAGAATGAACTTAAAATTCCGAATATCTGCATCCATGGGTAAAGGGGAGAATGATACCCCGGATCGTAAGTTTCGATCCCGCTGTTTCTCATAACTATTACTGATGCGTTTATAAGCATGAAGATCAGAAGCTGAAAGCTGCTGGCAAGCTTTGCAATCTCCCTTTCACTCACAAAAAGTATAACTGCTATCAGTATTGATGAGGTTATTATAATAGATATATGAGGTGTTTTGAACCTCCCTATCCTGCCCAGAGCCCCGGGCAAGAGCCTGTCCCTTGCCATTGCAAGGGGGTAACGCGATGCGGTCATTAATCCCGCATTACCGGTTGATGCAAATGCTGTAACTGCAGCTATTACAATAAAAATTGTGCCTGCACCGGGTGATATCAGCGAGAACACCCTTTCAGAAGCTGTTGAGGCAGGAGCAAGGTCATCCCAGAATTGTTCGGGAGGAATTACGCTGGTCATTACAAAAACACCCAGCACATATATTACCGTTGTAATGGAAAGGGAGAGGATCATTCCAAGAGGGATGTTCCTCTCCGGATTCCTGATCTCTTCCGACATACTTACTATTTTTGTCAATCCCAGATAGGATACAAAAACAAGTCCGGCAGTAGAAACCAGTCCTTCAAACCCGTTTGGAAGGAAGGGTGTGAAGTTCTCCATGTAACCGGATTTGTTGCCGGTAAAGAATATTTCCCTGAAGCCCTCAGCTATGAAAGATCCGAGCACTACAATTATTATGAGAACAAACACTTTCTGAATACCGGAAGCTTTCTTGACTCCGACTATATTCATTATCATGAATATCAACCCGAAGGTGACAGCAGTAAATTTAACCGGAATGTCGAGGAAAAGGGCGGCATAAGCTCCAATGCCGACAAGGGCAAAGGATGTTTTCATAACGAGCGCAAGGTATGTCCCGATCCCCCCTATTGTGCCAAATAAAGGCCCCAGGCTTCTGTCTATAAAAAAATAATCTCCTCCGGCTTTGGGGGTTGCGCTTGCCAGTTCTGCCATGCTGAACATTGCGGGCATTATAAGGATTGCAGCAAGCAGGTAACTCAGAGATACCGCAGGGCCTGCCTGTTGAGCCGCTATTCCCGGTAAAAGAAAAAAGCCCGAGCTTATCATTGCCCCGGTGCTTATGGCAATTATGTCCGTCAGGCTCAGCTCCTTCTTCAGTTTAACAGTTTTTTTCAGCCCCATTCTGCAAAAATACTACAAAAATGTCTAATTATCTTCGTTATCACGGTGGATATACTTTAGGAACAGGGTTTTTATTCCTTCCGGTTTCCCTATGAAAGTTACAATATCGTCTTTTTCGAGGACTGTGTTGCCGTCAGGACAAAATATGCGGTCTTTTCTTTGTATCAATGCAAGCAGAACACCTTCGGGGAAATCAATATCTTTTACTTTCTTCCCTGCCAGATCTGATTGCGGAGTCCCTTCAGACAGGCGCATAGATATATACCTTTCATTATGAAGAAGGTATTCCTTTATTTCGCGGGGATTTCTGAGTCCGGTAATAGTCTTCAGAAAACCCCTGCGTTCAACAACATCCATTAGCCTCGAAAGCATTCTGAGCTGCTGGCGGGGATAATCACTTTTGCTGAGCATAAAGAAGATAACCTTTATATGGTTTTCAGGCTCAGCTTCACCCTCTATAACCGGTTTTTTAATCCCTTTTTCTGAAAGAACAATATGAAGTGATGGACAGTCAATATTGTCAACTTTCCCGTACAATATGGAAACACCCGGAATTATAAGGGCAGGATCAATGTTTGTCACTTCCATGAACTCAGTTTTGAGGGCATCTTTGTCGAATTTCAGGTTAAGGTCTTTTTCGAACTGTTTTACCACATTTTTTACAAGTTTTTCAAAAGGGATGTTTTCACCGTCAAACCGCGTAATCCTTGCCTTCACAACCATCTCATCAAACGGATCGCCTTCCCGCAATCCTTTGTCTTTTAAAATATGGAAGAATTCCCCTTCGATTTCCCTGCGCTGGTTTTTACCTAGATGGGCGAACCAGTGAAATATTGCTCCGCCTGTGGCAACACGCTTTCTTGCATAATTCCAGTACCAGATGAGGGCTATGGAAATTATGCCAAGGCTGAACAGTACTGCGCCCCACCCCAGGAAAATAAAGAGCATAAGCGAGCTCACTATTCCAAAGATCTGCATCCAGGGATAAAATGGAGATAAATAACCGGGGTCATAAGTTTCGATCCGGCTGTTACGCATAACAATAACAGAAAGATTTATCAGCATGAAAATGACAAGCTGGAAGCTGCTGGCAAACCGGGCAATCTCTTTTTCACCGACAAAAAGTATAATCAGTACTATAATTGCAGTTGTTATAAATATTGAGAGGAATGGGGTCTGAAACCTGCTCAGGACGGTAAGTGAGGGTGGAAATTTTTTGTCCCTTGCCATGGCAAGCGGGTACCGTGATGCAGTCATAAGTCCGGCATTCCCTGTTGAAGCAAAAGCTGCAACAGCAGCAACTATTATCATAAGAGCCCCTGCACGTGGGGGGATAATTGAAAATACCCTTTCGGCTGCACTGGAAACTGGTGCAAGGTCACCCCACAGCTTGTCGGGGGGCAGGACTCCAACAATAATGAAAACGCCTGCAACATAGATAATAGTTGTTAATAGCAGAGATATTCCCATGCCGAGGGGGATATTCTTTTCCGGCTTTTTTATCTCCTCCGACATGCTGGCAATCTTGGTCAATCCCAGAAAAGAAACAAAAACAAGTCCGGCAGTTGATATCAGGCCTTCAAACCCATATGGTAAAAATGGAGTATAATTCTCCCTGTACCCGGTTCCCGGAGAAAAAAAGATCTCTTTTAAACCCTCAAGCAGAAAAAATAAAAGAACAAAAACAAGCACAAATACAAATATTTTCTGTACCCCTGAGGCTTTTTTAGCTCCGAGTATATTCATGACCAGGAATACCCCCGTGAAAACCAAAGCAGTATATTTAATTGATATATCGTAGAAAATTTCCACATATGCACCTATCCCAACCAGCGCAAACGCTGTTTTAAGAACAAGTGCAAAATAAGTTCCGAATCCGCCTATTGTACCGACAAGCGGTCCCAGGCTTCTGTCAATGAAGAAGTAATCCCCTCCGGCCCTGGGAATGGCGGTTGCCAGTTCAGCCATGCTGAACATTGCAGGCATTATGAGAAAAGCTGCCAGAAAGTAACTAAGAAATACTGCGGGTCCTGCTTCTGATGCTGCAATTCCCGGCAGCAGGAAAAAACCGGAGCTGAACATTGACCCGGTACAAATAGCAATTATATCAATTAATCCAAGTTCCTTTTTCAGTTTTTTCATAATCCAAAGAAATACAGTTTAATGTTCAATAAACCATCTCTTATGTAAAAACCTAAATCTTTCGTCTGCTGAAGGCTGACGGTGAATTTATCATAAACCCCGCATTTTAAGTATGTTTCAATCAGATTTAAAAAATATTTTATGTTGACGTAGCTGCACTCAACCGGCATCAAATATCATTCAAGAATGAGGGCTGCCAACTTCACGTTACAGGTACTCTTTCAGGTTTTTTATAATAAGTTAAGGCAATTACAGATGAACGTAAAATCAACGTTAACATGAAAGGCAGTATTACAACAGGCAAGTCCTGGGGCGTTATAAACCAGAACAGGATGACAAGGAGTGTCAAAATGGCATTAATGCTGAAATAGTAAAATTTTAATTTTATGGCTTTCGAAGAGTAGAGGAGAAGGAATACCAGCGGTATATGTAGTGGCTGAGACCACAGAAGGTTGTAGTTACGGCTGGTTACATAATGATCGGTTCCAGTCCACATAAATATGAAAAGGGCGCCCAGAAGTCCTGCAACAGTAAACACTGCAATATCAAACCATTTTGAAAGCCTTTTTTGTTTCAGGTCGCGATACGAAAGAAGAATTCCGGCTAAAAGGACAAAAAGGAGCACAGGGAGCGGGGAGAGGAGTACCGGGTTTGGGTTGATCTCCCTCCCTTCGAGGATAACCCTGCTGCCTGGAGTGAATGGAATTTCTTCATTATTATTTGCAAATGAAGCGTGTTCAAAAACCTCCATCATATGGTCAGGCAGGAACATGTACTCCCACGGATCTGCTATTTTGTCGGCGGGGTTCCCCAGGATCAGATTAATACCAAGTCGCACCCATGGCTTTTCTGTAAGGTAGGGCTGGAGAAGGTCCCTGAATGACTGCCCTTTTTCCAGAGTTGAATAGTCAAAAATTATTTCGGAATCAATACCTTCTGTAAATACATCGCGGATACGTGTTGCACAATTATCATAAAAGAAGTCATATAGGTAGTACCTGTATTCCGGTACATTGTAATTAATCACAAGTGAATCGAACAGCTCCTGTTTCTGCCTGTTGTCAATATTCAGCTTCTGCTCGTAGATCCATCTTCCTTCAAGCATGTATTCGTGCTGAAAGTACCTGTAGTCAACCACAGAAAGTATATAGTTGAGACGTCCCTTAACGAAGTTCACGTAGAAATTCGGGTCAGCAAAATCGAAAGTACCATAATTGAAAACCCAGTCGAGATTTTGTTCCTGATCTCTCACACGTATTGCACTGTGACCGAAGACCGAATACAATTCCTGTCCCGGAGAACAGGTAAGCATTGTTATTTCTGCGTTTTCACCAAGTGTTACCGACGGGAGAACATATTCCCCGCCTTTTAGTGGACCGGCAAGTGAAATTATCGTTAATAGTACAACTCCAATTTTTCGCATGTGGGTGATGAAATTTCCCGGGACAGGTAATTCAACCCGGCTGTAAGCCCTGCAAAGTTAATAAAAATGATTTACTCTACATTACAAGCTTGAAACCTTTGCCGTGGACATTTATTATTTCCACAGAAGGATCGTTTTTAAGGTATTTCCGCAACTTCGTGATATAGACATCCATGCTGCGGGCATTGAAATAATTGTCTTCATTCCATATAGTCTTCAGGGCAAAATTCCTGTCCAGTATCTTATTATTGTTGCTGCATAACAGCTTTAACAGCTCTGTTTCCTTTGTTGTCAAACGGGTTACTTCTTCGTTCAGCTGAAGTGTTTGCTTGTTTGTATCGAATACATACTTTCCAATATTGAAAGTGTCGGGCACTTCTGTCTTCCCCCCAGTCCTTCTCAGAATTGCCTCAATCCTGAACAGCAGTTCTTCCATGCTGAATGGTTTTGTAATATAGTCATCCGCGCCCAGGGTGAATCCTTTTATAACATCATCCTTCATTGATTTTGCAGTAAGGAATATTATTGGTATTTCCTGGTTTGCCTGCCTTATCTCTTTAGCCAGTGTGAAGCCGTCTTTTACAGGCATCATCACATCCAGGATACAGAGGTCGTATTTGTTTTTTATGAAGTCGTGATAAGCAGAATCACCATTTGCAAATAAACTGGTTTCAAAGCCTTTTGCATTGAGATATTCTTTAAGGAGCATTCCAAGATTTTCATCGTCTTCTGCCAGCAATATACTAGTCTTTTTTTCTGCCATTATTTTGATTTTTAATTGGAAGCACAATCACAAAACGTGTTCCTTTTTTTGGTTCACTTTCAACTGAAATTGAACCGTTATGACCATCAATTACTTTTTTTACATAGCTTAATCCCAGTCCGAAACCTTTAACATTATGAATGTTGCCTGTTGGCACCCTGTAGAATTGTTCAAAAACTCGCTTCTGGTCTTCTTTTCTGATACCTATACCGTTATCGCTGAATATAAGGTAAAAGTTGTTTTTGTTACTTCTTGTGACAATTTCTATAAAAGGCCTCTCCTTGCTGTACTTAAGTGCATTGTCGAGAAGGTTGAATAAAATGTTTGTAAAATGAACTTCATCAACATTAAGTTCGTAATTTTGAGCTTCCAGATCCTGGATAATTTCACCTCCCTGGTTTTTAACCTGGATGGCAAAGTTATTTACAACATTGCCAATAAGATCGTGAATATTTATTTTATGAAGTTTCAGGCTTAGTTTGCCCTGTTCAAAAATGGACATCTGCAGCACCTTTTCTACCTGAAAGCCCAGCCTTTTGCTTTCATCAAGTATAACACCCGATATACTTTCAATATTTTTCTGTTCAACAGGTATGGAGTTGTCATGCAGCATTTGAGATGCAAGGGATATGGTTGAAATAGGAGTTTTCAACTCGTGGGTCATATTATTGACAAAATCATTCTTGATCTGTGAGAGTTTCTTTTGCCTGATAATAATGTAAATTGTAAAAGCAAAAGTACCCAGAATTATTAGTACAAGCAAGATGGAAGAGCTAACCATAAAACCGAGCGACTGGAATATATATGACTTTTGCTCGGGGAAGTAAACTGCAAGGTAGTTGTGGCGCATAAAAATATCGTTCGGGAATAATCTTCTGACAAGCATATCGCTGTTTTCCCTGAAATTCCCGGAATGTATCACATATTCTCCAGCATCATTTCTTACAGCAAATTCGTATTTTGTATTTATTCCGGCATTCATCATTTCCCTGTTAATAACAGAATCCAGAAAAGACTTGTTAATCCTCTCCTCAATCTTCTGGTTGGGATTAGTCATATTGTGCATAATCTTCCTGATGATCTCCCTCTGGGAAAGGGTGCTTCTTAAACTGAAACCTGTAAGATCAAAAGTGGTAAAAAAGCTCTCCGGCAAAATTGCAAGGGAGTCAATGTACTGCAATGAGAAATTAAGAACTCCGTCCTCAACAATCTGAGCAGACCCCAATTCCTGTCCGGGTCTCATTATTCCGGATTCACGGGGCATAAAAGACCTTTTATTCTGCTCCATTTGGGATGCACCGCCAAGGCTGGGGAAATCCTGATTTAAAACATTTACAAAACCTGTTGAATAGACTGCACTGTCTCTAACATCCGGGCGCATTTCACTCATTAAGAGTGTCCGTACCTCCTGCTTTTCAATTTCATGAATAATGCTGTAAAGCGTCCGGTATGCAAGCTGGCGGAACTGCTGGTTTTTAACCTCAACAGCATTCAGGATCCAGTAACTTTGTACAATTACCAGTCCAATAATGGCAAGGGCCATTAAACCTATCAGGAACCAAATAAGCTTTTTTCCCATAACTATACAAATATAAAAGTGTAAATGGTGTTAATACAATATTTAACACTTTTTAACACAGCATAATACAATTATCCGGCTACCTTTTTAAAACGTTAATTTTAGTGTACAATTGTATGAACCATACCTGACAATTCCCTGTTTAATTGTTTAAGTGGTATCATGCCATTTTTTTATAATAAATAACCTGCCGGCAGGCCTTTCATATAGCAGAAACAGGTTTTAAAAATGAGATAAAATGGCGGTTAGGTTATTCCGAAGGAACAAGATGTGAATACTTTTCTGTATCGCTGCTGTTTAGCACAAAAACTGCTGATACCAGGTCTATTGCTTTAATTGAGGAAACAATTTTTCCAGCTTCTTTATCAGTGAGTTCCCCGAATATTTGCAATACAAAATCTATATTTTTCAGTTTTTCGATCAGGAATCCGTTTTGACACCTGTTTGAGATAATATTGAACTTAAGGTACGATTCAGGTATTGAATAGGAAAACATTGTGAATTCCATTTTTTCATGAGAGCGGGGGAAATTTACAATATGGTTGTCTGTTTTTTTGAAAGAAAACCCCATCTGTTTGTTTATCGCCCAGGTTAACCTGTAATCGCTTTCATGGCATGAAATACCCATTAGTATGAAACTGGGTTTATCAAGACCTGAAAGTTTGTGTATTTTTTTCTTCATAGCTTGACTGGTGTGATAGCATTTGGTTTTGAGGAGTGATAATATTCAGCGCCTGTTTGCAGGCATCCTGCTGGGCTTCCTTTTTTGTCCCGCCTTTTCCTTCGACCGCGCAAATGCCAGATACATGAAGGGTTGCAGTGAACAGTGGAACGGATTTGCAATCTGTATCTGACCGGATATCAGGGAAAGATACCTCACTGTTGTTTTTCTGAGCCCATCTGAGGAGCCGGCTTTTATAGTCTTTATCTGTATTCAGAATTTCCTTCAGATTTACATGGTTGTTAATTATTTTCCTGACTATAAATCTTTTTGTTTTTTTATAACCTTTGTCAAGATAGACTGCTCCGATAAATGCTTCAAGTGTATTGCCGAAAATGTGCTTTTTAACCTGGCTGCAATTGGTGTTGTCATGCATGGTACTGTCTATCCCCATCTTGATTGCAATCCGGTTCAAATTGGAGCGGTTTACAATGTTTGCCCTCATTTTTGTCAAAAAGCCCTCTCCTTTTCCGGGGAATTTTAAAAACAGAAAGTCAGCTATTACTGCGCCCAGGATCGCATCGCCGAGATATTCAAGGCGTTCATTGTTTGATTGTGAATCTATGGAAATATTCTGGGAAGAAGATCTGTGGGTTAGTGCAATCTTGTAATAAAGCAAATTACCGGGGATGAACCCGGTAATTTGAAAGACTTTTTGATGAAGGCTGTTTTCCCCCGCCTTTCTGTTGTTATAAAATTTTAAAAGAGATCTGACCACTTTAGCCGTTAAACTTTTTAAAAATAACAGATGAGTTGTGGCCTCCGAAACCAAAATTATTACTTAGTACAACATTGAGATCCCTTTCCTGGGCTTTGCCGAATGTGTAGTTTAGCTTGTTGTCCAGTTCCGGATCCTCATTTTCAAAATTAATTGTAGGAGGAACGATATTGTGATTCAGGGCAAGAATCGATGCTATTGCCTCTGCAGCTCCCGCAGCCCCAAGAAGGTGACCGGTCATTGATTTAGTTGCATTGATATTGATCTTGTATGCATGTTCCCCGAACACATTTTTTATGGCTTTTACTTCTGCAATATCGCCAAGAGGAGTAGCCGTTCCGTGTGTGTTGATATGATCGATATCGCCGGGCTTTATTCCGGCATCGCTGATGGCTCGATTCATAACCAGCGATGCACCCAATCCCTCAGGCTGCGGAGCAGTAAGATGATGGGCATCAGCAGACATGCCTCCACCAATAATTTCAGCATAAATTGGTGCGCCACGTTTAACCGCATGTTCGTATTCTTCGAGTATGATAGCTCCGCCGCCTTCGCCCATTACAAAGCCGTCGCGTTTGGCATCAAAGGGTTTGGAGGCTTTTTTATAATTTTCATTGTTTGTTGAAATAGCCTGCATGGCATTGAAACCACCTACTCCTGCTTCATTTATAGATGCTTCAGAACCGCCGGTTATGAATAAGTTAGCCTTGCCCAGGCGGATATAATTGAAAGCATCAATAATAGCATTGGTTGATGAAGCACATGCAGATACGGTGCTGAAATTGGGTCCCCTGAAACCATACTTTATGGAAATGTGTCCTGATGCAATATCCGATATCATTTTGGGTATGAAGAAAGGACTGAAGCGCGGGGTGAAATCACCTTTCACAAAGCCCTTGATTTCCTCAAGGAATGTGTCTATCCCGCCTATTCCTGATGCCCATATTACACCTGCATTATCCCTGTCCATCTTTTCGATGTCCAGGTTTGAATCTTTTATTGCTTCATCAGAAGCTATCATTGCGTACTGCGCATACAGGTCAAGCTTCCTCGACTCCTTGCGGTCGAAATAATCGGTGGGTTCGTAGTCTTTTACTTCGCAGGCAAATTTTGTTTTGAACCTGGTGGTGTCAAAGCGAGTAATAAGCTCTGAACCACTCACTCCCTCTTTAAGGCTGTTCCAGTACGATTGCAAATTTTTTCCAATTGGAGTAATTGCTCCAAGCCCTGTTACTACCACTCGCTTTAGCTGCATTCTGTCAAATTTGGTTAAAGATTCAAGAAAGTTATGTTTTATACAACGGTTTTCAACCAGTTACCTTCCGGTTACAGAATCCGAACGAATGGCTTAAAACTGGAAGGACTGGTGGAAAACCGGGTAAAAACTATTTTGCGTTTTCTTCAAGGTATTTGATTGCCTCTCCAACAGTTCCGATGTTTTCAGCTTTGTCGTCAGGAATAGACATATTGAATTCTTTTTCGAATTCCATGATCAGTTCAACTGTATCCAGGGAATCTGCACCCAAATCATTAGTAAAGCTTGCTTCCGGAGTTACTTCGCTTTCGTCAACTCCAAGTTTATCTACAATAATTGCCTTTACTCTTGATGCAATGTCTGACATAACTATTAAATTTTAATTAGTAATAAATTTTAACTTTGCAAAGAAAGACAATAAAGCAAAATTATCAAATATTTTTTGTCAATTTTTGATTTTTCTGTGATTATTCATTTCATTTCATATGTTTAAGAGGATTTAATGCACCGACCGGCAGAATGGTCCGTAATTTTTTAAATCAATGTTCCAATGAAGGAAATTGCAGTATTTGCATCCGGCTCAGGCACTAATTTTCAGGCTATTGTTGATTATTTCAGGAACCACAAAATGATAAAGGTAGGCACCCTTTTTTGCAATTCACCGGATGCAGGAGCTGTACGAAGAGCCGAAAAAGCCGGAATACCGGTTGTGTTGTTCACAAAAGAAGATCTTTACGGGAGCAATAAGGTACTGAATATATTGCTTGAGAAGAGAATTGATCTGATAGTGCTTGCCGGCTTTATGTGGCTTATTCCTCCAAAGATTGTCTCCCGTTTCAGGGGCAGGATCGTAAACATACATCCTGCACTTTTACCCAAATTTGGAGGCAAGGGTATGTATGGCATTAATGTGCACAATGAGGTTATTTCCAATCGTGAAAAGGTTTCTGGCATAACAATTCACTGCATTGATGAGGAATATGACAGGGGAGAGATTGTTTTTCAGGCAATCTGTGATGTGTCAGAGGATGATACTCCAGCCACACTGGCAGAAAAGGTGAAGGACCTTGAGCACAGGTATTATCCGGTTGTTATTGAAAAATTACTGGCTGACGACAATCATGTCCAGTTCTCTTAGCCAATTTTCCTTTGTTTTCCGGAATTCTTCCATGTTACTTTCATTTACAGGTTCAACAGGGGGGGATTCGATACTCAGCGGGTCAACCGGATGGCCGTTTCTCCAGATCCTGAAATCGAGGTGCGGACCGGTTGCAAGTCCGGTAGCCCCAACATAACCTATTAAGTCGCCCTGGTTCACCCTTACGCCTGGTCTTATTCCTTCTGCAAAATTCCTAAGGTGCAAATAACCTGAGGTGTAAACGCTGTTATGCCGGATCCTGATCATTCTTCCTTCTGCAGCCCTGTATGAAGTTTCAATTACCTCTCCGTCGCCTATGGCATATACCGGAGTACCAGCCGGGGCTGCGTAATCCACTCCGTGGTGTGGCCTGCGTACTCCCAGGACCGGGTGCATGCGTGAATGAGAAAAGCCCGAACTGATGCGTGTGAAGCGAAGAGGGGCTTTCAGGAATGTTCTCCTGAGACTTTTCCCTTCGGTATCATAAAAGCTTAAAACACCATCCTGTTCAAAAGGGATAGCATAAAAACTTTCTCCCCTGTGATTGAAATATGCTGCATGAATTTTTCCAGTGCCGACCAGATTGCTGTCAACATAATTCTGGTCGTATATGATCCTGAAATTGTCATCTTTTTGAAGCCTGAAAAAATCTATGCTCCAGGCAAATATTTCAGACAATATAATTGCAATCATCGGGTCAGATCCGCTGTCATTTACTGAATTCCAGAGAGATGTCTTTATGATCCCGGATGAATTCATCCGCCTCGGCTCAATATTTTTTTCCCCTTTCACGACGCTTAAAGTGTCGGTAAGCTTAATTCTGACAAATTCCACAGGGTTGAATTCATAAATAAAGTAATGAGCAGTTTTTGAGCTGTCTCCCTCTAAAAATACCGCATAATTATTTCCTGCGCGCATACGCCTTGCATCAAAAATTTCGCCGGGCAGGCGTGATATTTCATGAATTGTCTGCCTGCTTACATTATATTCGGATAATATGTGTGAAAGGTTTTGATTTCTTTTGATATTTCCTCTTACAATTGTGAAAGAATCGACCGCTATTCCGTATTGTAATTCTGTTAAAACGGTATCCTGGATATATTCATCAGCCCTGATGATCATGTCTGAGTCACCGGTATACCCGGTAGATAAAAAAGAGTGGGTATAGTGGGCCAGGAGAATTACAGCCACAGCTATGAGGATATAAATTGAAAAACGCTCTTTCTTCTTATTCATATACTGTTTTTGAAGAGTCTATTACTTTTTACACTGTTTTGATTCTCAGGGTTTCATTACGGGTGGTTTTTAATGCAGATTTTTAAAAAAACTAATGTTTCAATACATCAAACCCTTTTCCGTATACACCCATGACGTTGTTTTGTGAAACAAAGGCATCGGGGTCAATTCTTTTTACAATCCTCAGTATATCGCTTGTTTCATGCTTTCTTATCAATACCATCAATATTTTTGTTTTGTGCTTGGAGTACCAACCTTCACCGTCAATAAGGGTAATTCCCCGGTTAATATTTTCAGATATTGTATTTGCGATATCTTCATATTTCGGTGAGAATATAAAGAGCTGGTATGTCTGCTTTGAACCCGACAGCACCATATCTATTGCATAAGCAGCTACAGCCATTGTGACGTAGCCATACACCATTTTTTCAAGCGAGGCAAAGATCAGGTAGGAGCTGGAAATAATAATAAGGTCAAGATACAGAATTATTCTACCCGGAGTTATATTTCTGTATTTGTTGATTATCATTGCAATGTTGTCTGTTCCTCCTGTACTGCCGCCCTGGGTAAATACGATACCGACCCCGGCACCGGCAAGTATTGCTCCGATTACAGTTGCAAGAAAAGTGTCGTGTACAATCGGCCCGGGTACGGCTTGCTGGAGAATGCCGAGCATAACTGACAGTATTGCGACCGCGATAATGGTTTTGACTCCGAAACTGAATCCAAGTACCCTGAATGATATCAAAAGGAATATTGAGTTTATGATCAGGTAGCTGACTCCAACCGGGAATCCTGAAGCGTAATAAATAAGGGTTGCAACTCCTGTAATACCGCCACCGGTTATTTCGGCAGGTATCAGGAATGCTGTCCATCCCAGTGCATGCAGAAACAGCCCGAATGCAATCAGGAAGTAGGTGTTAGTCCACTGTATTATTTTTTTGATCTTTCCCTTCATATCAGATTACAATGTTTACGATTTTATTGGGAACAACAATTACTTTCCTAACCTTTTTCTCACCTATATGTTTTTTTACATTTTCATCGTTAAGAACGGATTCTTCTATTTCTGAAGGTTCCATATCCGCAGGAAACTCAAGGGTTAATTTCATCTTACCGTTAAAGGTGATCGGGTATTTTATTTCATCATCTTTAATGTATTCAGGGTTGTATTCGGGGTAAGCTGCGTTGGCAATACTCTCTTTTTTGCCGCACATTTCCCATAATTCCTCAGCAATATGCGGGGCAAAAGGAGAAAGTATTATCAAAAGATCTTCAAGTATCTTACTTTTATTGCATTTCAGTGACGAAAGCTGGTTAACACATATCATGAATGCGCTTACGGATGTATTGAATGAAAATCTTTCAATATCGTCCCTGACCTTTTTTATCGTTTTATTCAGGATTTTAAGCTCTTCCGGAGAAGGTTTTTCTGAAGAAAGGGAAAAACGCCCCTTTTCATCATGAAAAAGCTTCCACACTTTCCTGAAAAATTTATGAACTCCATCTATGCCGTTGGTATCCCAGGGTTTGGCATGTTCAAGAGGACCGAGGAACATTTCGTACATGCGGAGGGTGTCGGCGCCGTACTGATCAATTATATCGTCGGGTGTTACAACATTGTACATTGACTTCGACATTTTTTCGATTGCATATCCGCAGTGGTATTTGCCGTCATCCTCAGTTATGAATTCGGCATCTTCGTATTCCGGGTTCCATTTTCTGAAAGCTTCAATATCCAGTATATCATTTTGTACAATGTTAACATCGACATGAATAGGAGTTACATCATGTTTGTCCTTAAGATTGTATGAAACGAACTTGTTGGAGTTTTTAATCCTGTAAACAAAATTTGACCTGCCCTGTATCATCCCCTGGTTAATAAGTTTGTTGAAAGGTTCCTCCATACAGACAACCCCTGTGTCGTAGAGAAACTTATTCCAGAATCTTGAATAAATCAGGTGTCCTGTAGCATGCTCGGTGCCTCCAATATAAAGATCAACATTTTTCCAGTACCTGTTCGCTTCTTCTGAAACAAGTTTGTTTTCGTTGTGAGGATCCATATATCTGATATAATAGGCTGAAGAACCTGCAAAACCAGGCATAGTGCTTAATTCAAGAGGATGTCCATCCTCAGTTACCCAGTTTTTTGCACGCGCCAGCGGTGGCTCGCCCTTTTCGGTTGGAAGGTATGCATCAACTTCAGGTAATACAAGAGGCAATTTATTCTCTTCAAGCACATAGGGCATATCATCCTTGTAGTATACAGGGAAAGGTTCACCCCAGTAGCGTTGCCTGCTGAAAATAGCATCGCGCAGCCTGTAGTTGACCTTTCCTTCCCCGGTCCCCTTTTTCTCAAATTCTTTTATAACGGTTTCTATAGCTTTCCTGACAGGCATCCCGTTGAGAAAGTCTGAATTGATCACTTTCCCCTCCAGACTGTCGTATGAACCTTCAGATATATCACCGCCCGATATAACTTCTTTTATTGGGAGGTCGAAGTGTTTTGCAAAATCGTAATCACGACTGTCATGTGCGGGAACTGCCATTATTGCACCGGTTCCGTAGCCCGCCAGTACATAGTCGCTTATCCAGATTGGAAGCGGGTCCTCCGAGAAAGGATGTCTTGCATAAGCACCGGTGAATTGACCGCTAATCGATTTCGCTTCTGCCAGCCTTTCCCTTTCGGTTTTTTTCCCTGTTTCCTGAACATAATCTGACACTGCATCTTTGTATTCTGCGGTTGTGACTTTGTCAACCAGGGGGTGTTCAGGTGCCAGCACCATATAGGTGGCACCGAAGATCGTGTCAGGCCTTGTTGTGAAAACCTCTATCTTCTCATCAATTTTCTCCTTGCCTTCTGAAGGAAGTATCCCGAACCTGATGGAAGCACCTTCGGAGCGTCCAATCCAGTTTCTCTGTATCTCTTTCAGTGAATCGCTCCACTCAAGCTTTTCAAGTCCCTCAAGAAGCCTCTCAGCATAGGCAGTAACCCGTAGCAGCCACTGCCTCATCTGCTTCTGTTCAACCGGATGGCCTCCCCTGAGCGAAACCCCGTCCTTTACCTCGTCATTTGCAAGAACGGTTCCCAGTGCCGGACACCAGTTAACCATTGTGTCTGCAAGGTATGCAAGGCGGTAACATAGAAGAATCTCCTGCTGCTGCTTTTCGCTCATTGAATTCCATTCTTCAGCAGAAAATGTCTTTACATCGCTGGATGCGGCATCAACATTTTTGTTGCCTTCCTTTTCGAATATTTTGATCAGATCCCCGATTGGTTCAGCTTTGTTTGTTTTATTATTGTACCAGTGTTTGAACATCCTGATGAATGTCCATTGAGTCCATTTGTAATAACCGGGGTCGCAGGTTTTTACCTCACGGTCCCAGTCGTATGAAAAGCCTATTTTGTTTAGCTGGTTCCTGTAGCGCCTGATATTCTCGTTTGTTGTAATTGCAGGATGTTGTCCTGTCTGGATTGCATACTGCTCGGCGGGAAGTCCGAATGCATCGTATCCCATTGGGTGGAGTACATTAAAGCCGCAAAGTCTTTTGAATCTGGAATATATATCAGAGGCTATATACCCCAGAGGATGTCCGACATGCAGTCCTGCACCGGAAGGGTAGGGGAACATGTCAAGTACATAATACTTGGGTTTTGTGTTATCTGTATCAACTTTGAATGTCTGGTTTTCGTCCCAGTATTTCTGCCACTTTTTTTCAATTTTCGTAAAGTTGTAATCCATGCTTAATTATATGGGTGATAAGGTTTGAAATTATTTCTGCGAAATTAGAAAAAGTTTGTCAAATTATTGGGAGGTGTCGGGTTTATTTAAATATTGATATTTCAGGAAACCGCTAAAATTTATTATTATTGCAGATCAAAATTTGGCCCCGTAGTTCAGCTGAATAGAACGTCAGATTCCGGTTCTGAAGGTCGTGGGTTTGAATCCCGCCGGGGTCACAAAGGTTTGGATTTTTACCCGGCGGGATCGTCGCAGACACTTCCGCCGGGGTCACAAAGGTCAGGCAAAAAGAAAAGGCTGCCCCACCGGACAGCCTTTATCTTTTATATAAAGCTATGGTTTAATCCATTACAGTTTCGGTTTCCCTTGACGAGTAGTTTATTCTGAGAGCATTAGCCCTTCTGAGTGCCTGTTTCACGTCTGTAACTATCCCCATCCGTGTATACTGGTCAACCCTCAGAGATGTCGTCATATGCGGAATTTCCGATTCATCGCGCGCTTCCCTTTCACTGGCTATAAACTGCGCTATATCTTCCACATCTGCAAATGAATCATCCAGCTGAATACGGGGTGATGTCCCGTACAAAGACTGGTATGCAGGCAGAGGTGTCCCGATATAAATATTACTTACAAGCGACCTTTTTTCCAGCCTGGCTACTTCAGTTGCTTCAGGCAATGATTGTGTAACCATTGTTGTTACCTCTCTCATGGTTGTACTTACCATAAAGAAGAACAACAGCATGAATACAATGTCGGGAAGTGCCGCAACACTAATCTTGGGCATTTTGCCCTTATCTTTTCTTTGAAATTTTGACATATTAACTTCCTCCTACTTCTCTGGGTTCTGCTTCAGAAATCCTCATCGGAAAAATTTCTCTTACAGCCTCCTGTTCAGTGTCTCTAAGGGCATTGAACCGACGGCCGAACTGGTCTTGTGCAAGTTCATCCCTAAGTTCTCTGTAGGCTGCGGCTAATTCATTCTGTACCCTGATATACATCCCGTATGAAGTTCCCCGGTCATTTTGCAGTGAAATAACCTGACGCGAAACAGGATATTCACCGAAATATTGAACCTCCCTCATTTCTTTTTCCGGAAGATGGGGTTCATCATTGGGATTTGCAATAAATTCCTTCGCCCTTTCTCTCAGCAGTTCAATCGGTATATTTTCACCTTCAACCATAAGCTGGTCTCTTGCATTAACAAGCACGATGAAAACATTTCGCTCCCTGATCTGCTGATCATCATCTATCTGGTCATCTTCAGGCATAGGCGGCAAAACCCTCTGCAAACCTGCATCCATATCCATGGTTGTTGCCACCAGGAAGAAGATTAGCAGCATGAAGGCAATGTCTGCCATAGAGGCCATGGGCACTTCTGGAGTTTCTCTTGCCATAATAGTTTATAATTTTTGGCTGCATTTGACTGCAGCATAATTTTTATTTAAAAAGCCTGCTTACCTCTGTGTACAGTATTGAAAGAAAAGCCAGAACAAGCAGAGCATACATAGTACCAAGACCTGTTCCTGCCCATCTTACTACCGTGGGCGTATTCCACTCACTTTCTGTTGCCAGTCTCAAAGGCTCATCGGAAGAGATCTGGAATGTAATCAACACAAGTATGGCAATTCCAACAAGTCCGATAGCCGTTTTTTTGGCATTTTTCGGACTCAAAACCATCCTTATTGTCGGGAAAATGAGGGTGAAGAAAAGGGCAAGGCCAAGCAGAATGTAAGCCCAAATTATGAAACCTTCGGTTACAAGTGGTTCTTCCGCAGCCGTCCCTGCTGTGCCCTCAACTGTTCCGCCGAAATAGAAGAAAATAAGAAATACGACGGAAACACCCATCAGGACAAAAAGGAGGATATTTATAATTTTATGCAATAATCTATCTGACATGTTTTACTGTTTTTTAAGGTTATGTTTTACCAGTATGTCGATAAGCGAGATGGAAGCATCTTCCATGTTGTTAACAAGCGAATCGATCTTTGATGCAATGTAGTTGTAGAAAATCTGAAGAATAATTGCCACAACCAGTCCTGATACAGTAGTAATAAGTGCAACCTTAATACCACCTGCTACAAGGGAGGGTGATATGTCACCTGCAACTTCAATTGCATCAAACGCCTGGATCATACCTATTACAGTACCCATAAACCCAAGCATGGGAGCAATTGCAATAAAGAGAGATATCCAGGTAAGGTTCTTTTCAAGTAGTCCTGTCTGAACACCACCGTATGATACAACTGATTTTTCGACAACATCAATACCTTCGTCAATTTTGCTGAGTCCCTGGTAAAAAATGCTGGCTACAGGTCCGCGTGTATCGCGGCAAACATCCTTCGCAGCTTCAACGCCTCCATTTTCAAGGGCTTCTTCGACATTTTTAAGCAATTTATCTGTATTTGTTGTGGCAAAGCTCAGGTAAAGAATTCTTTCGATAGAGATGGCAAGACCAAAGATGAGGGCGAGAAGCACAACTCCCATAAAACCGGCTCCACCTTCGATGAAAATTCTTTTGATTTGCTGGTGCAGTGCGCCTTCTTCTTCTCTTTCAGGCTCAAGGGGTCTTTCCTCTTCTTCAAGAGGAACCTCTTCCTGCTCCATAAATTCCTGCTCATCAACTTCTTCTTGTTGTTCCTGAGCTGCTACATTAAATGCTCCGAATGAAAGCATTCCCAGTAATGCTAAAAACGCAAATAAATTTTTCATGGTTTGTCTCGAATTTAATTATTAAAGTGGTTTTTTAAGTTTTTAAATTACTATCTTATATTATGTTTCTCCGTGCGGAGAAGGCGGGATTCGAACCCGCGATACCCTTTTGAGGTATACACGCTTTCCAGGCGTGCGCCTTAGACCGCTCGGCCACCTCTCCCCACAATATCATTATAGTTAGAATGATATGATTTTTTCAGGCTGCCAAATTACAAAAAAATCAAATAAAAAAAGAATTTATCAATTTATTTCTCCTCTAATGGACTTATTTATAAAAAATTTAACCTCTTTATCATTAAATCCCTGTCCGAGCAAAAACATCAGTTTAGTAACGGCTGATTCCCGGGTTATATTATATCCGTTCAGAACTCCCGCCTCCATAAGTTTTTTACCTGTTTCGTACTTTGTCATATCCACACTTCCGGCAATGCACTGTGTAATATTGAGAATATACAAACCTCTTTTTACCGCATTCCTGATCTCTTCAAGGAACCATTCATTTGTTGGGGCATTGCCCGACCCATAGGTTTCAATAATAACGCCTTTTAGTCCGGGGGCATTGAATACAGCCCGGAGGACTTCAGTTTTTATTCCGGGAAACAATTTTACCATTGCCACATTATTGTCGAAACCTGTGTGTATAATTAATTTCCCCTTGGATGATGGCCTGAGGATTGCTTTGTGGTTGAACTTTATCTCAATCCCGGTTTCAGCAAGTAGCGGGTAGTTTTCAGACCTGAATGCATTGAAGTACTCTGTATTGAATTTGGTTGTACGGTTTCCCCTGAAAAGGCTGTTTTGAAAGAATATACAAACTTCAGGTACAACAGCCTTCCCTTTTTCCTTTGCTGCTGCAATTTCAATTGCTGAAATTATATTTTCCCTCCCGTCTGTACGAAGCGTGCTTACAGGTAGTTGAGATCCTGTGAATATTACCGGTTTGTCGAGGTTTTCAAGCATAAAGCTTAGTGCTGATGCGGAGTAGGACATTGTATCTGTTCCATGAAGAATTACAAAACCATCATACCTGTCATAGTTTTTTTCTATTGTCTGAGCTATTTTCAACCATGTGTCCGGTGTAACATTTGAAGAATCAATCGGCGGCTCGAAAGAAACTGCATTCAGGGTGTAGTTGAATCTTTTCAGTTCAGGAAGCTGTTGTGAGATCTCTTCAAAATTTACGGGAACCAGTGAACCGGTTTCAGGATGGTAGGCCATACCTATGGTACCCCCGGTATATATTATAAGTATTGAAGGAGGAATATTTTTATTCATATAAGTTTGTTTTGTTTGATATGGAAGAATTACCCGGGCATAGTCTTTTTCACTTCACCTGAAAAGGGTTAAACAGCTCAAGAGCGTTTGCCGTGGTTATTTCAGCTACTTTTTCTGTTGTAATTGAATATATTTCAGCTACTTTTTCTGCAATATAACAAATATATGAGCTTTCATTGCGTTTTCCCCTGAACGGTTCAGGGGCCAGATAGGGAGAGTCGGTTTCAAGTACAATATCTTCAGGTTCTGTGTTTTCGAGAACCTTTGCCAGGCCTGCATTTCTGAAAGTCACTATACCCCCTATGCCCAGCCTGAAACCTGCTTCAACTGCCCTTAGGGCCTGATCAGCATTGCCTGTAAAGCTATGGAACACTCCTTTAAGATTTTTTCCTGAATAATATGATATAATATCAAAAACCTGCTCAAATGAGTTACGTGTATGCAGTACTACAGGTAATTCATATTTAATTGCCCATTCAAGTTGTATTTTAAGGGACTCTTTTTGTAAATCAAATGTTCCTTTGCTGCGGTAAAGGTCTATTCCTGTTTCTCCTATACTGCAAATTTTTTCACTTTCAATCAGGGTCTCCAAAAATGAGAGTTCATTTTCAAAGTCATCCTTTACCGAATTGGGGTGGAGGCCGGTCATGGAAAAACAGTTGCCGGGAAATTTTTTTGCGAGGTCAAGCATTGGACTGACAGTACTGCTGTTTATATTTGGGAGGAACATATATTTCACCCCTTTACCGGTTGCCCGGCGTACAACATCCTCTATATCACCCTTGAAATGGGGCAGGTATAAGTGTGTGTGAGTATCAGCCAAAATCATTGTATTACTAATTTAAAGCTGTAAATATATATTAAAATTTTCCGTAAATATTTTCCGGAAAAAAAGAGGCTGCCTGAAAATGGCAGCCTCTCCTGAAATTGATTTGAAAGGGTTTCTCCCGCAGGATACCGGTTAAACTACGCCCTGCGCCATCATGGCATCTGCAACTTTAACAAAGCCACCTATATTTGAACCGTTAAGGTAGTTTATA
>PUMT01000184.1 GCA_003551495.1 Bacteroidota bacterium | reverse complement strand
TGAGGCTGTTAGCGGTTTGTGCCACGGCATTTCTAATGTCGTCTTGTATAGTAAACTACTATACCGATGTTCAGGTACTGGAACCTGCCGAAATTGCCGTGCCTCAACATATAAGCGAACTGGTACTCCTGAACCGTATCATTTACCTGCCTCCCGACACTCCTGATGAAAATAACAATGACACAGTTAGCGTTGAAGATGAAAAGGAGGAGATACTGAAACTGCTCAATGTTGCAACTACCGAAAGTATCTTCAGCCTGGCAGATATACTCAACGAAACGCCCAGGTTCGATTTCATTGACACAACGATGGTGCTGGAGACATTTTACACTGACAGCCTTTACGAACAGCCTCTTCTCGATCCCGGCTTCGTCTATTACCTGGTAGATTCACTTGAAGCTGATGCGCTTGTTTCACTGGAATATATGATAATGGACGATTCAACGCGAACGATCGTAAGGGGAGGGAGGTACGAGGTTACCCTTTACCAGATGATAGAAGCTTTATGGCGCATATATGACGGAACAGACGCAGGAATTGTAGACGAATACCGTTTTATTGATACTCTCAGATGGGGAAGTAACTCGCCAAATTTGAGAGTTGCAAGGGATGCGCTTCCGGAAAAGGAAGAGGCATGGCTGGAAACAGCCTATTATACAAGTCTGAATTACGGGAGAAGGATTGCACCACATTGGGTAATTGATGAGAGGATGTTTTATTCTTCACAATATATTCCCCGCCTCAGGTCGGCCGCAAATCTGATAGATCAGCACAAATGGGAGGAGGCGGCAGAATACCTCATGCCCCTGACAGACCACTGGTATAAACCGGCTGCAGCGGCTGCAGCCTTTAATATGGCATTTATTTCTGAAATGAGAGGCAGCTATTCGCTTGCACTTGACTGGGTCAGAAAAGCCATTGAACTCAGGGGTACCCGTCCCATGAGAGCTTACCAGGAAATTCTTGAGGAAAGGGAAAGCAAAAAGGAGAAGATTGACCGGCAGATAAGTTATTAACAGTCCGCCATAACATTTTAAAACTGATTATAAAGCTATGCTTCTTTATATTATTGTAGCCCTCGTAATTGCACAGTTCATAATTGATGCCGTGCTTGAGTATCTCAACTCGCTCAGGCGTTCTGAAAAACTGCCAGAAGAACTTAAGGGCATTTACGATGAGGAAAAATACCGGAAATCCGTTCTTTATGAAAGGAGTAACCGGAGGTTTTCTCTTGTAACCGGCGGTTTCAACCTTGTGGTGATACTGCTGATGCTTTTGCTGGGCGGATTTGCACTGGCCGACAGGATTGCTCAAAGCTTTGCAGTTCATCCTGTTGCAGTATCTGTACTTTTTTTTGGAATGCTGATGCTGGCTTCGGATATTATTAATATACCGTTCCAGGTTTACCATACTTTTGTTATTGAAGAACGTTTCGGGTTCAATAAAACAACACCCAAAACATTTGTGACCGACAAGCTGAAGGGATGGCTCCTTTCACTGATCATGGGCGGGGGACTGCTTGCACTTGTAACCTGGTTTTACCTGCTTACAACCCAGTGGTTCTGGGTTTTTGCCTGGATCACTGCCGGTGTGTTCATGATATTCATGAATATGTTCTACTCAACCCTGATTGTCCCTCTTTTCAATAAGCAGACGCCCCTTGAGGAGGGGGAGCTGAAGGAAGAGATCAGTGAGATGTCAGGTAAAACAGGTTTTCAGCTTGACAATGTGTTCGTTATAGACGGCTCGAAACGCTCTGCCAAATCAAATGCATATTTCGCGGGACTTGGAAAAAAGAAACGGATAGTGCTTTTCGACACTCTTCTCAATGACCTTAAAAATAATGAGATAGTTGCAGTTCTGACACATGAGATAGGCCATTTCAAAAAGAAGCATATCAAAACCGGACTTGCAATATCACTTCTTACAACCGGCTTTACATTGTGGCTTCTTTCACTTTTTATTGACAATCCGAATCTTTCAGCAGCGCTGGGAGCGGAAGAGCCCTCATTTCACATGGGATTGCTGGCATTTTCCATTTTATACACACCGGTCTCCACAGTTCTGGGATTGTTGACGAACATCCTTTCCAGAAAGAACGAGTATGAAGCCGACAGGTTTGCTGCTGAACACCATAATCCCGGCGACCTGGCTGAAGCACTTAAAAAGCTTTCGTCCAAAAACCTGAGCAATCTTACACCTCATCCGGTTTATGTCTTTTTCAACTATTCGCATCCACCTCTGCTGGAAAGGCTCAGGGCACTTAAAGAGTCTGGTGCTAATTAAAATCCGGATCAACCTTTTTGAAAAATGCTGACCGAGATAATAACCATAGGGAATGAACTTACTGAGGGACGTATAACCGACACCAATGCAAAATGGCTGGCCGGCAGGTTCACAGCGGAGGGTTTTGCAGTTGCAAGAATTTCTTCAGTCCGGGATAAAATTGAAGAGGTAACAACCATTATAAGTGAGGCTGCCGGCAGGTCAGATACGGTTATTTTAAGCGGCGGACTCGGCCCGACAAGCGACGATGTAACCAAGGCTTCCCTGTGCAAATTAACCGGGACAAAACTGGTAACTGATAAAAAGGTGCTTGAACATATAAGGAAGATGTTGAAGGGGAGGGGACTGCCGATGAATGAAAACAACCGCAGGCAGAGCGAAATACCTGACGGGACGCGTGCAATACACAATCCACTGGGCACTGCCCCGGGTATATGGCTTGAGTACAATGGAAGGGTAATAGTTGCCATGCCGGGTGTGCCTTTTGAGCTGGAGCATATGACCGGCAGTGAGGTGATACCGCGCCTGAAGGAGCGTTTTGGAACAACCGGTTACTACAGCAGGACAGTCATGACATCGGGAAGTTTCGAGGCGATGCTTGCAGAAATACTTGCAGGTTTTGAAAAGGAACTCCCCCCTGAAGTGAATCTTGCCTACCTTCCATCACCCGGTGTGATCAAATTACACCTTAGCGCTTCTGCAGGGACACAAAATGAGGCCAGGGAGATGGTTGATAATCAGGTAGACAAACTGAGCCGTGAGATTCCGCAATATATTACCGCCTATGATGATGAACCCCTGGAAATGACGGTTGGCAGACTGCTTAAAGAATCGGGGAAAAGCCTGTGTACTGCCGAAAGCTGCACAGGAGGCAAGATATCCTCAATGATCGTATCTGTTTCCGGTTCTTCAGTATACTATAAAGGGGGAGTGGTGGCCTATTCAAACAGACTGAAAACCGGACTGCTCGGGATTGACAGTGCCGTTCTGGAAAAACACGGCGCTGTGAGCAGGGAGACTGCCGAAGAGATGGCAATAAATGCCTGCCGCATAACGGAAGCAGACTATTCAGTGGCCGTAACCGGTATAGCGGGCCCTGATGGCGGTACTCCCGGGAAACCTGTTGGTACAGTTTGCATCGCTGTAAATTCACCATCGGGGTGTATATCTGAAATACACAGGTTCGGTGATAACAGGGAAAGGAACATTCTGCGGGCTTCAACAGCCGCATTGAATATGCTTCGCAAAAGGTTGTTGTTTTAGAGTGACAGGAGGATCCTCTTAGCTTTAGCATTAGGATTTTTTGATCTTGTCTGTGTCTGTCCTGGCTGAAAAAATTTTCATCTATATTTGATTAATTAAATAAAAATACCGAATTTTGCAACTTGTTTGAAACAGAGTATTAAGGAAAAACATATAAAAATGTCGAAGATTTGTCAGATAACAGGTAAAAGGGCCATAACCGGCCACAATGTTTCGCACTCAAACAGGAAGACCAAAAGGTGGTTCTATCCAAACCTCTTTACCAGGAAGTTTTACTATGAGGAAGAGGACCGCTGGATAACACTGAAGGTTTCCGCAGCCGGAATCAGGCTGATCAACAAAAAAGGCCTTCATACCGTCCTGAAAGAAGCTCAGGAAAAAGGTTATGTAAAAACCGTTTAAGAGGAGGAATGAAAAATGGCAAAAAAAACAAAGGGTAACAGACAGCAGGTCATACTGGAGTGTACAGAGCACAAGCAATCGGGGATGCCCGGAACGTCAAGGTATATTTCCACCAAGAACAGGAAGAATTCACCTGACAGGATGGAGCTGAAGAAGTACAATCCAATATTGAAGAAAGTGACAGTTCACCGCGAAATTAAATAGAACACAGTTATGGCAAAGAAAGTAGTAGCAACTTTGAAAAAGGGTGATGCCAGAAACCTTGTAAAGGTTATAAAAATGGTCAAATCAGAAAAATCCGGCCATTACACCTTCAAGGAAGATGTTATAAATAAGGATTTTACAGACAATTTTTTTAAAAAAAAGTGATCCGTCCAGATACTGTTCTGACTATTCCTGTCCACGCAGGGTTTTGCTTTCCAGGCTGATTGCGGCCTGAAGGCATGCATTTCCACAATAATTTAACTGAAAAAACGGGTATAATGCTTAATTTCGGCTTTTTTTCGGGCAGCAAGAAAAAAAAGGAGGGGTCTGAAAAGGGACTGGAAAAAGGACTGGAAAAGACCAGGGAGAGTGTATTTAAAAAGCTTACCAGGGCAGTAGCCGGCAAGACAAAAATTGACGAAGATGTACTGGACAACCTTGAAGAGGCGCTCATCAATTCAGATGTAGGCGTTAACACAACAATCAGGATTATTGACAAAATTTCCGCGCGTGTTGCCAGGGATAAATACCTGGGCACCGATGAGCTGAATGTCATACTCAGGGAGGAGATAGTCTCATTGCTGGGCAATGAAGAGGATTCTGCCGGGGGGGATTTTGTGGTTCCCGCAGCCAACCGTCCCTGGATCATTATGGTAGTAGGGGTGAATGGCGTTGGTAAAACTACAACCATTGGCAAGCTTGCCCACCAGTTCAAAATGAGCGGCAACACAGTTATCATTGGAGCAGCCGACACATACAGGGCTGCCGCCATCGAGCAGCTTGAGATCTGGGCTGAACGGGTGGGGGTGGATATAATAAAGCAAAAGCACGGCTCTGACCCTGCATCCGTTGCATACGACACCCTCTCTTCCGCAAAGGCAAGGAATGCCGACGTTGTACTGGTTGATACTGCAGGGCGGCTTCACAACAAGGCCAGTCTCATGAATGAACTTACCAAGATCAAAAAAGTAATGTCAAAGGTTATACCTGATGCACCACACGAAGTGCTTCTCATACTGGACGGCTCAACCGGACAAAACGCATTCGAACAGGCCAGGCAGTTTACTGATGCAACAGAAGTGACCTCAATGGCGCTCACCAAACTTGACGGCACTGCCAAAGGAGGGGTGGTTCTTGGTATTTCAGACCAGTTCAAAATACCTGTAAAATACATAGGAGTGGGCGAGAAGCCCGACGATCTTCTGGTGTTCAACAAGAACAAGTTTGTTGAATCTCTTTTTACCTGATATTGCATATTATATCATTTTACAATCATTGTTACAGTGAAGGCAGGATCCGGTAAGGTCAATATAGTCACAATGGGATGCTCCAAAAACAGGGTGGATTCCGAAAAACTTTCCGCTATACTTTCATCACTCAACTGGGAAGTCTCTTATGATGACGACTATGGTCAACACGATGCGGTCATTATAAATACCTGCGGTTTTATAAATGATGCAAAAAGGGAATCAATTGACATGATTCTCAGGTTTGCAGAAGAGAAAAAAAAGGGCAATTTAAAAAAACTCATTGTTACCGGCTGCCTCTCACAAAGGTATTCCAGTGAGCTGATCGGTGAGATCCCGGAAGCGGACGGTTTTTTTGGGGTATGCGACTGGAAATCTGTTGCCGGTGCTTTGGGAAAAGCAGATCTCCCGGATACGGATGACCAAAGAATAATATCCACACCAAACCATTATGCCTATCTCAAAATATC
>PUMT01000215.1 GCA_003551495.1 Bacteroidota bacterium | reverse complement strand
TGTTTCAATAAGTTTAAGTATATTGTATCTGGTAAAAGGAGTTTGGTTCCCTGATTTACCGAAGGAAAAAGTATACCGGTAATGTTGGCCACAATTAAATGAGTATAGTAATTGACAAAATATTGTTTTTAAAAATGGGATTATTAACTGAATAATGGGAAATAAAATGCAGAAAATTTTGATAATTATTAATGATGCTCCCTATAGGACAGGGAAAGCATACAATGCTTTGAGAATGGCTATGACACTTCAAAAAGAACACGGAGACCAAGTGGAAATAAAAATCTTCTTACTTGCTGATGCTGTTTTTTGTGGTTTGCCAAATCAAAATACGCCAAATGGATATTACAATATTGAAAGAATGTTAAAAGCTGTGATAAGAAACGGTGGAGAAGTAAAAAGTTGTGGCGGATGTTCCCAAGAACGTGGAATTGACAAAAATTCTTTTATTGAAGGTGTTGAATTTAGCAACATGAAAGAGTTTTCACAATGGACTGTTGAATGCGATAAAGTGTTAACATTTTAAAAGTGGCACATAATCTAATGGAGGGACAAGGAAAAGGAAGTTTCGTAGTGATTAAAGGAAAAAAGAAATAAAAGGATCATAGCATAGGCTATATACAATTAAGTTTTATAAGTAATGGATTTTTTTTAGCTTCACTGCTTATAGGTGTAATTTAGCATTGTAAATACGTCACTACTTAAAAGAAGAAGCTGAAAATAATGAAAAAAGCGATTGTAATTGGAGCAACATCAGGAATTGGAAAAGGAATTGCAAGAGTATTAACTGACAACGGTTTTAAAGTTGGTATAACTGGAAGACGAACTGAATTACTTAATGAATTGAAAAACGAGAAAATTAATTCTTACTTAATAAAACCCTTTGACATAACTGACACTTTAAATGTTGTTGAGAAATTAAAGGAACTAATATCTGAACTTGGTGGACTTGATTTACTTATTATAAGCTCTGGAACAGGATATGAAAATGAGAACCTGGATTTTGAAATCGAAAAACTGACAATTGACACAAATGTGACAGGATTTACAATTATAGCCGACTGGACATTTAACTTTTTTCAAAATCAGCAATATGGTCATTTAGTAGCAATAAGCTCTATTGCAGGACTTCGTGGTAGTAGAGAGGCACCAGCATATAATGCAACAAAAGCATATCAAATTAACTATTTGGAAGGGTTAAGACAAAGAGCAAAAAAATCAAGCAATTCAATTTATGTAACAGATGTGAGGCCGGGATTTGTAAATACAGAGATGGCAAAGGGAGAAGGATTATTTTGGGTTATGCCTGTTGATAAAGCAGTTGCGCAAATCTATAAGGCGATAAGAAATAAAAGAAGAGTTGTGTATATCACCAGGAGATGGGGACTTATTGCTTCAATTTTAAAGAGAATACCAGGAATTGTTTATGACAAAATGTAATGAAATAACCAACAATAAACCTCTGGCAGCGTATATAATAATTTCGCCATAAGTTATGATTGATAATCAAATATACATTACTTAAAAAATGAAAAATAAAATAAAATTTTCGGGATCAACACTTCTGTTTACAGGGGTGTTTTTTTTATTTGCCAGCAGTTGCGATAGTGGTAGTGGAAGTTTTACCGACCCCCGCGACGGCAATATTTATCAAACCAAAATCATCGGACATCAGGAATGGATGGTGGAAAACCTGAGGTATTTGCCAGGTGTGGCAGAGCCAGATAAAGGGTCACGTACAACTGCCTACTATTATGTCTATGGCTATAATGGAACTGATGTAAGTGCAGCTAAAGCAACGAAAGAATACGATATTTACGGTGTATTATACAATTGGCAGGCCGCAACGGATGCCTGCCCCGACGGCTGGCATTTGCCCGACGATGATGAATGGGGGCACTTGACTGATTATCTTCGAGATGCAGCCGCCGGAAAATTAAAAGCAACCGGAAATATCGAAGAGGGGACCGGTTTATGGGCTCAACCCAACATCGGAGCGACCAATGAAACTGGCTTTACAGCCCTTCCGGGCGGTATTCGTCACATCAATGGGGACTTCATATATCTTGGCAGCGACGGTGCCTGGTGGAGTGCTACCGAGAACAGTGCCGATGATGCCTGGTCCCGGAGCATGATCAACCTTGGCAACAATGTAACCAGGAACTACTACTATAAGGATTTCGGATTTTCTGTACGCTGCTTAAGGTATTAAATTAATTACAGACCCTGAAAGGATAAAAGTTTTAAAGGAGGTAACCGGAGGGCAAAAGAGCCGGCAGCCTTAACCGGGCAGGTTGATGATTGACAATAACGGGTATTGAACTCACAACACAGTATTCACTCAAGAGTTGCAAACAACAATAACAAAAAAAACTGATAATTAGACAAAGGCTTTAGAAATGGAAGCTCAGATTAAAATAATCAAATCACTTCAGGGAATGATAGGAAATACTCCATTGCTTGAGATCAATTTTTTATACAATGGCGAAGAAAGAAAAATTTATGCAAAAGCCGAGAATTTTAACATGACAGGCAGCATTAAGGATAGAATGGCATACTATATTCTTTCACAGGCAATCGCAGATAATACCCTGAAGTCCGGTATGGAAATATATGAAGCAACAAGTGGTAATACCGGGATAGCCTTTGCAGCAATTGGCAGAGCTTTGGGGTTTAACGTAAATATTTTTATGCCCGACTGGATGAGTGAAGAGAGAAAGAATATAATCAGGTCGCTTGGTGCAACTATCAAATTGGTAAGCAGGGAAGAGGGCGGATTTCTTGGAAGCATAGATATGGCTAATTGTGCGGCAGAGAATTCAAAAGGCTTTTTACCGCTTCAGTTCAGAAATAAGCATAATCCTGATGCACATTACCATACAACAGGTCCTGAGCTTTGGTGGCAATTAAAGTTTCGTCAACTTGAACCTGCAGCTTTTGTTGCAGGAGTGGGAACAGGAGGAACAGTGATGGGAGTTGGCGCTTTCTTAAAAGAACAAAACCCGGCAATAAAAATTCATCCGCTTGAACCAGCTAATTCACCAACGCTTTCAACAGGATGTAAAGTTGGCAAACACAGGATACAGGGTATATCAGATGAATTCATCCCTCCTGTTTGCGAACTTGATAAGCTTGACGAAATAATAAGCATTGATGATGGTGATGCCATTATTATGGCCCAAAAACTATCGGCAGAGATTGGACTCGGTGTTGGTATTTCATCAGGGGCAAATTTCCTGGGAGCTTTAAAAGTACAGGAAATGTTAGGCAAAGATGCTGTTGTAGTTACGGTGTTTTCAGATTCAAATAAAAAATATTTAACAACTGACCTTTTGCGTAATGAGCCTGTCAGGAATGATTTCATTTCAACTGATGTAGAGCTGAAAAATTTTGTTTCTTTTAAACGGGTTTGCATGACCTGCTGTGATCCGGAATTATGCATCGAATGCGGGATTTCAGATCCGGGCTATAAGTTACCTCACTGTATAAGGCGATAACCCTCCTGAAGTCACTGCATTATTGTTCCCGAATTTACTGCATGGACTTTTCCCTTAAATGCTATTTTTCTTTCTCCCGTTAATGCTATAGTTCTTGTTCCCGAAATCACTGCACTACTTGTTCCTGGTTGCAATCCAGCCCAGCGGTTAAAATACAGCATTTCCATGAATCATTATTGTATTTTTCATTCTGCCCCTGTCAGGAAATTTAAGAAAGCCTGTAGTTGGTAATAAGCGAAATTTTGTAACTTGTAGTAAAAATCAATGTCAACAGACAGGAAAATATTCCGCAAGCCCCAGAAAATGAGTTTATTGTTAGATAGTATATAAATATAAACAACTAACTAATACTAAAAAACATGAATAAAAGATTTCTGCCATTTATCCTTGTCTTAATAACATCCTGCTCTTCATTTAATGCTTTGGAAGAGTTAGCAATAAACTGTGTGTGTGAGGTTTCAATGGATCTTGTAACAATCAGGCAGAGATAAAACAATATTAAAAAGGTTTCTTTCACCAATAGTGAGCTATTTGATCTTGGAATCAGCAAAGAAAGATTTGCTTTGAGTTCTGCGATTTTAATAAATGACTATTTTAAAATAGATCCGGAACAAATGATTAAAGTGAATATAGTTAATGATGATGGTAGGGGGGAAAAAGAAATTATATCATATTCGTATGAGCAAAATGAAATAGAAGCATTGTCAACCAAATATTTTGAGATTTTATCGATTATTGATGGTTTTGTAATGAATATATATGAAAGAAATTTTTCAGCTTGTAAATCAATGACCAGCATACCCGTCGAAACTGCTGAATTTAACTCGGTTATGGAAATTATCCACAAATCAATAGAGAATGGTTATATTGACACAAGGATTTTAAGTTTAAATGTGGGAGAAGGAGAATATAATACTTATGGGGGGATTTTACTAGAAAATAAAATGCTTAATATTTTCAAAATGCATTTTGCAGAAACAGAGCATGGATTAAAGATAATTGCTTTTAGTTTTTAAATATACCACCCCTTTATTTAGCCGGTTATCAGTTGTTTGAGTCATGAAGCAACAACATATAATCCAAAATAATAAACTAATATGAATTCTCAGGAGCAGGAACACAAAGTTGAAGATCAAAAAAGAGTTCCCCTTAATATTGACACAATCAAGGAATTGTGGTCCCAAACATATAACCGTGAGGGGAAGCCTGACTGGTCTCATATTTTCAAGTACTATCATAAGGATATTGTTTTTCAGGATACAATTCAGCGAATTGAAGGACTGGATGATTTTATAGCTATGTGCAACCGTCTTACAAAACGCACCAAACAGCTTAAGATGGAGATACTGGCTATTGTCCAAAACGATAATGTGATCATGTTTGACTGGGTTATGACTATGATGTTTAAGAAATATCCCAATACACCCATTTACGGCTCAACAAAACTGGTGCTTTCCGGCGACGGGTTGATAAAGGAACAGCGCGATTATTACGATTTATGGGGCGATATTTTTAATAACATTCCCCGTTTTGGAAAAATGTACCGCAGGTTCCTGATTAAAAAATTTGGATAACTACCTCCTATGAGAAAGAAGACAGCTCAATACTTCCGGGAGTACAAGTGGTCTAATATCTTTGCTATGATCAGAAATAATCGCAAAGATCCTAAAATATGTACAGAGGATTTTAAGGATAAACTTGTGGTTGTAACTGGTGCCACATCAGGTATTGGTTACCTTACAGTGAGGAAGTTCGCATCTGAGGGGGCGAACCTTTTATGTATCAACAGAAATAAGGAAAAATCTGAAAAATTAAGAAATGAAATTGAGAGCGAATTTGGTGTGAGGTGTGATTATTTAATTGCTGATCTGAGCAGCTTGAAGGATATTCTTCGGGTTTCCGGAGAACTGTCCGGACCCGGCGCCCCCATTGACCTTATTATTCACAATGCAGGAGTTTACCTTACCAGACGGGAGCTGACACCCGATGGTTTTGAAAAGCTTTTTGTTGTTCATTACCTTTCGTCATTTATAATGAATTACCTTTTAATGGATAAGTTAAAAGCTCAGAAGAAAGCACGTATTATCATGGTGGGTTCTGAGGGACATCGTTTTGCTGTCTGGGGACTGAGACTTGACGATTTGAACTGGGAGAAAAGAAGATATTCCGGATTGAAGAGCTATGGTTCGGCCAAAACAGCACAGCTTCTCTCTATGATTGTTTTCGCTGATGAGATGAAAGATTCAGGAGTAACCATTAACACCATGCACCCGGGGGCGGTAAAAACTGAAACAGGCCAGGAAAACGGTCCGGTTTACCGTTGGTTTAAACGAAACTTCTTCGATAAAACACTCAAATTCCCTGAAATATCGGCGGAGGCTCTCTATTATCTTGGTGTTTCCAAAGAGCTTGATGGTGTTAGTGGAAAATTCTTTAATTTAAC
>PUMT01000127.1 GCA_003551495.1 Bacteroidota bacterium | reverse complement strand
TGTCATCCAGGATCTTGTTGGCCACGTTTTCGAACGTCACCTTAAATTTTTCGCCCAGGTCTTCAATTTCCTTCTTTTGGGTATCCAGCTTATCCTGCAACGCCTTGTTTCTTGCCGTAAGGTCTGCAACTTTTCCCGTAAGGTCATTATTCTCAAGGTTTTTGGTCTTGACCTCCTCTTTTAGGTCCTCAACCTCCTTTCTGGCATCGGATATCCCGGTCAAAGCGCTTTCCAGTTTAGCCTTGTGGGCCTCCAGCGACCGGATGTTGGCAGTGTTTTCATCGGTGAGGGATTGCAGCCGCTCCTTGGCAGAATTAAGCTGCTCCTGCAGGTTGCTGGTCTTTTCCCGTTCGCGGGCCAGGTCACTCCTGGATTGATCCAGGACATCATTGACGTGTTTCCATTCGTCCTTGCTGACGGTTTTGGACTTCACCACCAGGGCTGAAATGAACCAGGCCAGTCCGGCAGCGACAAGTAAACCGATTATTATGAGGATGTTTTCCATGGTGTGAGGTTTATTTATTAAACATAAATCTTTGTTTTTTGAAGCTGTGGGCAAATGTATGCCTGCTATACGTCAGAACATGTCGGACTAGCTGACTTTCTTGTTTTTGTTCAATGGGTCAACCAGGTACTCTTCAATTGTATAAAGGTCAAATGTATCATAAGTCACTCCAAGATTAATTCCATCATCAACCCCAAGTTCTGAATACCTCGACAGGTCAAAATCTACCCGGGGATCAATTTCACTGAAATATAAGTCACCGGCCAAACCATTGGCATTGATCCATGCAAGATATACCAGGTCAGGAATCCATTCGGCATATTCTTCGATTGCATCTTCCATGGTCATTCCTTCACGGTAGAAATCTTCATCAACCAGGTGTTTTAATATTGCTTGCTGATTCTCTTCAGGCAAAGAGTCCCAATCATACCGGATTGGCAAGGGACTTTTGATGAAATTCAGATACTCTTCCATTTTTTGCAATGTTTCTCTTTCTTCTTCATAAAACTGATCAAATGGTTTACGCGGCATATCTTTCATAACATTTGTCGCGAGAATTTTGGCATTATTCTTATGATTATGAGGTATTTGCACATCCAGGGATTTCATTTTTACATTTACTGTATCGCCGGATGTTTCTTCAAAAACCAAGTGAGCAAGGGGATTAATGGCACCCCCTGCGATGGATGTCCAGATTCCAAGCTGCCAGAGTTTTTCCATTTTTTCATACCATTCATCCAGAGGCATTGCAGCATCAGGATAATGTGTAGTGTGTAAACCTATATGAGCCAATAAATCATCAGTGCTAATGCGAAAATATTTTTCTTCAAACTTAAAGCTGAAAAGAAAGTCATCCCTGAAAAAATTGTCAATCACATCCAGCTGTTTAAACATCACCGCCAGACGAAATATAAACTCACGACAATCATTATAAGTGAATAGCTTTTGAACCCCAGTAGCAAGCATACAGAAAAATATTGCCCTTGTTTGGGGTGTAATTCCTTCTTTATCCTTTACTGGATAGTAAGAAGAATACATTTTGTTAGGAGCCTGGCCAATTACGATGTCTTGAAGCATAATGTAAATTTTTTGTTATACAATACTTTAACAGAACCAAAAAATTCTGTTATTTTCTATTGCAATGATTGTGATCTCAAAATGAAGTCTATCTTCAGAGTTGATTTTTTTTCATAAATTGCAAACAATTGACTACATGATTCAGGATTATTAGCAATGACTTATGCCGGTAAATAAAGCAGCATTAATTAGATATTACGTACTCGATAAATGTTTCAGCAACTTTGGCAGAAAATATTTCATTGATGATCTCCATGCTGCCTGCAAAGAAGCATTGGCAGATTTTGGCCACCGTGTGTCAGTAAGGCAAATATATAATGACATTCAATTTATGGAAAGCCTTGTGGGTTATGCCGTTCCACTAAGAAGGGAGCGATTTGACAAAAAAGTCTATTATCGCTATGAAAGGCCTGACTTTTCGATAAGAAACCAGGGATTCACAGAAGCCGAAGTCAATCATGTTACTGACACGCTTGAAATACTTGGACGGTTTAAAGGGTTACCTAACATGGATTGGATTGAGGATTTTGGCGCAAAGTTGAGTGCAATTACAGGAACGTCAATAGAGACATCAAAAAAGATCATTGACTTTCAGAGCAATGCTTATACCGACAGCTTAAAATTTTTTAGTGGGATTTTTAATGCAATCAAAAACCAACGAGTTCTTATGCTGGAGTACAAAAGTTTCAGACAAGAACAAGCTGAAACCTATTCTTTTTCACCCTATTACCTCAAAGAATACAACAGCAGGTGGTTTGTCATAGGGAAAAGTGAAGGCTATGAAACCTTTAGTGTTTTTGCACTGGATAGGATCTGCAAAATAACCGAGACCGATAAGAGTTCTAAGGAGACGGATTACGATTTTAGTGAAAGGTTTGCAGACATCATTGGTGTAACCTGGAGCGAAAATTTAAAAACCGAACGAATATTTCTTCAAGTCCACATAGACACTTGGCCATACATTAAAACTAAACCTTTACATGAATCACAAAGACGATGGAGAGAAGGTGATGAAGATGATTTTACCGGCATTTCATTGGATGTACAGGTAAACTATGAACTAATTGCCAATATTTTATATCGGGGAAGCGGGGTCAAGGTTATAGGTCCGGAAAGCTTGAGATTAAAGATGCGTGAAGAGGTAAATCTAATGAAAGGCTATTATGCCGAAAAAACGTAAACAGTTGGTTTTAAATTTCAAATTAATGCTAAAAAAATTATGGGCTTACCAATTACGAAATATACGCTTCTCAAAGCTGTTGCTAAAGATGAAGACATCTTTTATAGCTCCTATCATACAAACAAGCTAAACAAATTTCGAAGCTTCAAATTGTATGGCATTATTTTACATGATCCAACCACCCACTGTGATTTTCACCTGGAGTTAGGAATACAGTTTGATTTTCTGGACCATTTAACAGGACAGCACTTTCTTTTTTTTGGACTTACCGACACACCACAGGAATGGGTTCGGGGGAGGGAGTATCACAGGGAATACCTGGATGTGTTTGATCAAAAAAACACAGGTGCAGATTACAGGTCAGATGATGCAGGCATTACAGCTTTCACGATTGCAAAAGCATTAAACATTGACTACGATGACCTGCCAGTGATTCTGCTAACAGATGACTTAAGGAAGAAAGATTTTGACATTGTTCGAACATTTACGCATACATTAAAGGACCAGCTAACACAAATTGGTTATTACTGTTCAAGGCTTGAGCGGCCACCTTTGATGCATAAAAGTTTTGAGCATAATGCTCAACTCGGCAGAGATCAGGCATATATAGATATGCTCAAGAAAATAGATGTTTGCAAAGACAGATTTCAGAATCAAATTGCTTTTGGGCTGGCAAATGTGTTTTCTGGCATATTGTCGATATTTGCTCAAGGAAAATATTTTCTTCAAGATAAGTTTGCAAAAGAAGATCAACGGTCATTTGTAGAAAGGGTAAGATCACAGATAACTGCGGCTAAAGACAAACCTGATGATCTTAAAAACATTGAAATAATAGAAAATCTGCTTCTCTTGTTAATGGGAATGCTTGCAAGCCTTAAAGACAACCGGAATAATGATTATGGTTTGTCGATCGACGAGAATTGTGAGAAAGAGAGTCAAACGATAATCAGGACATTCAACAAGGTGGCACCTACATATGGTGGGTTTAGACTGTTAGACTACAGCCCTCTGATTATTTGTTTAGGGAAAGTTTTTGAAAAAGAAGTAAACCTGTCCATTGTGCACTGGATCAGGAACGACCTGGGAATTGAAATGCCAGAATTTTTTAACAAAAGGAAAGTTGCGGATGAAAGCTATACACTGACACCTTTAGAAATAGTTGTACAAACACCTCAGCCGGTTGACTTTAACCAGGGCTGGGGTGCTAAATGGCGGCCTCCAAGCATTGGCGCAAGCGAATACGTGTTTAAATCCCTGCTGGAAAAAATGAAAATACCAGAAGAGCTCACTAAGCCACAAGATTTTGCTCAAAAATGGGAGGAGTTAAGGCTTGCTCGAAACAGGGCAGCGCACGCTGAAATAATCAACCATGATGCATATATAGCTGCTTACAATGCATTTTCATTTATTAATGATGAAAAAATGTTTCAGCAAATGAACTCAATCAAGGCAAAACTTAAATTTGACAGGTAAATGTCCAGATTTTAACTGCCTAAAAATCGCGCATGAATGAAGGAGCACATCACGCTGCCGCTGCGATAATGTATTCCCTGTTTGCTGCCTGTAAGATCAGGGGGGTCAATATGCCCGGAATGGGGGGTCAGTATCACCGGAATATCCAGCTTTGATTGATCAGTCAGTAACGCTAAATTGATAAAAATCTGGACACTGATTAATGACTTCTATAGATGTAGTCTTCCATTTGTTATCACTTTTTACAGCATCAACCTTTACAATGGCTCCGTATCCGAGATTATGGGCCTTTATAATTGATTTGGAAATCATGATATTGTCCGCCCCATGATCAATTGGCTTCATCCATGCACCAAGACATCTACCACTTTTTTTATCAATCCACTCATTTGTAATTACTCCAACAACACCTGATCGTTGAAGCTTACCAAACCGTGTTTTGACTTCATGATTACTTGTCCATTTAATTGCATTAATTTCCCGATTTGGGTTCTTTGACAAAAATGAATTTGTCCATTCGAGAGATGTGGTGACACCTTCAATTATATTTAATGCCTCATCTGCGCTTAGCTTCTTTTCTTTATGGGAAAGTTCATTAATCGGTTTTTTTATGCTTTTTAAAAGGGTCTTCAATTCTTTTGGGATTTCATCATTGCCCCAATTAGGCTTATCACGACAAATAAAGTCTATGGAGTGACCAACATTTAGGTATGAAGGTATGACATGAAATAGCTTTAATGTCACAACAATACACTCCAGCAGTGTTCGGGCTTTATTGCCTAGGCCAGATGTGCTGAAAGACAAACTATTTTCCAAACATTTCTTTATGGGAAGAATTGAATATAAAATGTCTTTGGCTTCTTGTCTTCTTTGCTCAACAATGATATCAGCATATTCCAAATAAACGCTTAGCTCTTGATCTGAGTCTATTAGTTCCCTGTTCAGTTTGGCCGCATTGCGATTAACTTCTTCAAGTTGCCTAATTAGAGACAGTTTTTCCTTTTGATAATTAAAAAGTTTCTTATGTAGCTCATGCACACTTGCAAGCTGCTTAAAAACTTTATCCTTTTGTCTTTTAACAATTAGCCTTTGTTCGGCTAAAGAAGGAAGCGTGTCAATTTTGGCTTTTAAAATTGTTGAGGACTTGAGTTTATAACCTCTATTGTGTGTTCCGATGTAATAATAAAATTGATTTAAAAAAGAGGCTTTACGAGTTTCAAGGTATATGTATTCAATATCTACCTTGTCTTCCCATCCTTTCTTTAATTGTATCGCAACCCGATGTTCATTATCATTACTCTGTGGTGTATTAATAAATATGGGCTCCTCAGTGTTTATGATAAGCATAGTTTGAACTGTGCTTCCTAGTTTGAAAATTATTGCATCTTTGGTTATTACTCTGCGATGATAAAAAGGCTTCTGCTCATCTGGGAACTGCTCTTTTGACTGTACGATATACTTTGCGTAATTTTCAAATAAATCAAAACTATCTTTGGTTGTAAACTTACTAACATCTATCCCTTTTGCGGCTGAATCAATATTGTCATTGATACATAACTCCATAAACTTTCCAAGCTCAACCCCATTTTGATGCGTTCTTTCTTGATGTATTGGCAAATATTCATAAGGATGTAATCCAATCACCTGATCATTCTCAACTTCAACATATTTTGCGCAGTTGAGGCATTCCTGCCAGGAGAATGGTACTCCTAAGTATTCCAATCTTGTTTTTTTTTGCAATTTGACAACTGATATTTTATCTGGCAGTGAAATAAATCTGACTTTACCTTTTAGCTC
>PUMT01000222.1 GCA_003551495.1 Bacteroidota bacterium | reverse complement strand
TTCATCAGGTTGAAGGGTACCATGCAAAACTGCAGGCTGGCTCCTCCTCCAAGGAAAAGCACCTCATATCCATTAGGGATATCAAGTAACTCCTTGAACAGATCAACAGCTTCATCCATTATTGCCTGAAAATCCTTGCTGCGGTGGGATATTTCCATTACCGACAACCCGATCCCGTTAAGATCCAAAACAGCTTTCGAGGTGTTCTCAATCACCTCCTTAGCCAAAATTGAAGGCCCTGCACTAAAATTATGTTTTTTCATATTTCCTGTTTTTAAATAATTGATAAATTGTTTTATTGTACAGTTATAGTTCTGTTAAATTTAATTGCAATTCTGTTTACACCTCCTTGCCAATAAGCTCGGAATTTACGTCAACAAGACGGCCATTTAAAAGCACAGGTACAACCGTAGCTGTATCGGGGGTGCATGTGTATTCGAATATATCGTCCAGACCTTTACTTTTTAATCTGTGTCGTTGCTCAGCATTCTCAAGGTATCCGGAAATATTGTTTTTTGCGCGCCTCCAAAGCTCTTTGGCAGCAAATGCAGAATCACAATTACTGAAATATTTACCCGAATCCAGCAGACCGGATGTGATCGCACCTGCGAAGACCGCATCTTCAAGGCAAAACCTTCCTTTTCTTCCGGAGCATAACACTGTTACCGGCATACCTCTGTCAATCAACCAGTCAGTTACCGCCGTCAGGTTAACAAACGAACCCACAACAACCACAGGAGCCTTTTTGGATATTTCAATAGCATGTGTACCGTTTGTAGTGCTGTAAACTATTGTCTCTCCTTCAACATTTTGGGGAGTAAAGTTAAAAGGTGAGTTGCCAAAATCGGCAAAATCAAGCTTCACTCCTTCCCTTTCGGCTGCTACCAGATAGCCTTTTTCCTTATATTTTCTTGCTTCATCCACAGTAGCCACAGGAATAAGTTTTTTTGCCCCATTTTTAAAAGCAGTACATATTGCAGTTGTTGCCCTTAATATGTCAGCCACCACAACTACAGTATCATTACTGAAATAGTGCCTGAAAAGAGTTGTACTCAGGCAAACTTCTATTTTCTTTTTCTCACTCACATCAATGAAAAATTTAAGACCAAAAAAGATCTTATACCCAAAACAAATGCTGCATGGGTACGGTTCAATAAAAAGGTAAATTCCAGTCCTGTAAAGATCTATTCCTTATATATGGGCATTTTAACAATTTTTGCCCTGAGAGATCTGTTTCTAATATTTATTTTTATTTCAGTATCCGGCTTCGAATACTCCGTTTTAACATAACCCATGCCAATGCCGGCCTTCATCATAGGAGACATTGTCCCGGATGTTACTTTGCCTATCACTTCGCCTTCCTCATTTGCAATATCATAATCCTTGCGTGGAATACCCTTTTCTTCCATTACAAATCCAACAAGCTTACGTGATACCCCTTCAGCTTTTTGCTTCTCAAACAGTTCCCTGTCTATAAAATCCTTATCATCTGTAAACCTGGTGATCCATCCAAGTTTTGCTTCAATAGGTGAAGTAGTATCATCAATATCATTTCCGTACAGGCAAAGCCCCTTTTCAAGCCTCAGTGTGTCTCTTGCTGCAAGTCCTGCCGGTTTTATTCCAAACTCTTCTCCTGCCTCAAGTACTGCTTTCCAGAGTGCAGGTGCATCATTGTTACTAACATAAACTTCAAATCCACCGGAACCGGTATAACCTGTAACAGAAAAAATTGCACCCTCAATCCCGGCCACATTCATTTTTTTGAAAGTATAATATTTCATCTCTTCGATGGGCTCATCTGTGAGCTTTTTCATAGTATCAACAGCCACGGGGCCCTGTATTGCCAGAAGGGATATTTCATCCGAAGCGTCGTACAGCTCCTTTCCAATCTCCATACCAAACTTTTCCGCATGTTTGGAGATCCAATTCCAGTCCTTTTCAATATTGGATGCATTAACAACCAACATGTATGTTTCAGCATCAAACCTGTAAACAAGAAGGTCATCCACTATCCCTCCTTTCCCGTTAGGCATGCATGAATACTGCACTTTACCGTCGTATAACGCAGAAACATCATTTGTGGTAATTTTCTGAAGAAGCGGCAACGCTTTCGGACCTTTGACCCAAAATTCCCCCATGTGGGAAACATCGAAAACCCCGACCTTTTCCCTGACAGTTATATGTTCGTCGGTAACCCCGCTATACTCAATTGGCATGTTATATCCGGCAAAAGGTTGCATCCTGGCACCAAGCTCCTTGTGAAACCCTGCAAGGGCTGTATTTTTAATTTTCTCCATGCTGTTTTATATTTTAAATTTTTTCCTGAACTTTTCAAGTGCAACAAAAGTAATTATTTTTCCAAATGAAAAAAGTGATAAAGGTCAATACTCCTGAAAGTAAAAAAATGTAACACGAAGCAATTATTATCACAAAATGTTTTAATTTTGATATAAAATAAAATATTTTAAATATTGCACAAAAATATCTTGCAATAGAAAGTTTTCCCGATGAACGTCAAATACGAGCACGTAGATCTTACTTATCTTGAAGACATGTCAAACGGCAACACAAGGGTGATGCTGGAGATGATAGAGATCTTCAATTGCCAGGTACCCGAGCTCATTGAAAAAATGAAGGCCTATCTCGATGAGGAAAACTGGGATGCACTGTCAAGACTTGCCCACAAAGCAAAGGCATCAGCATTTATAATGGGTATGAAGGAAGTTGCTGCTGACCTCAAATCACTTGAAGTTACTGCAAAAAAAGGCGATAAAAGCACTACAAGTTACAGGTTTCTGGTTTCCGGCATTGAAAAACGTTTTTCATGTGCAATGGAAGAACTGAAAAATATTTCAACAAAACTCTGAATCATGCTTAAAAGTGAAAATAAAAACGGGATTTTGGTTTATTCATTTAAAAACGCCGACAAGTTCAATGCACCTGTTGCAGAATCTGTGAAAAACGAAATAGCTCCCAGGTTCCTTAAGCCTGATGCAAAAGTGGTGTTCAACCTGCAGGGAATAAATTATATTGACAGCTCCGGCTTTGGAACATTACTTACCCTGCTGAAAAGGGCAAAAACCAATTACGGTTCTTTCAAAATCTGCAATGTCTCGGATCAGGTTATGGAATTGTTCAAACTGCTGCAACTTCATAATATCTTTGAAATTTACGGCACCGAAGAAGAGTGCATTAATTGCCTCTGATATTCATCTGGAATTCAAGTTGTTCCGACTGAGGCAAACTTCTTGATTCCAATATTTTGATAAAAATTGTTATCTTCGCATTTAAACCAAAACTAAAAAACTAACATTATGATCAAGAATTTTATCATTTTGCTTTTGTCAGTCATTATCATTACAGGATGTGGCCCACGCACCCAGGAGGAAGAAACTGATGAAAGCGTGAGGACAGAGCTTACACCCGGTGAAAGAGGGTTCCTGAACAATCTTGCCAGCCTGTGCGGGCAATCTTTCAGGGGGGAACAGGTATATCTGGCCGAGGGACGTGACAGTTGGGAAGACAAGGAGCTAATTATGCATGTTACCGTATGTGAGGAAGACAAGGTTCACATACCTTTCCATGTTGACGATGATCATTCCCGTACCTGGATGTTTCTGGTGGAAAACGGCAGGCTAAGGCTTCGTCATGATCACCGCTACCCTGACGGTACGCCTCACGATGTTCACCTTTACGGGGGATATTCAGACGGCAAGGGAACCGAGTTCTGGCAAAACTTCCCTGTTGACGAGTTTTCAAAAAGAGAGGTGCTTGAAGATGAGCACGGCCGTGAATGGATGGTGGTTCTTGATGAGGATATGACAACTTATTCTTACAGGCTCCTTTACCACGGGGAAATTGTCCTTCAGGCTGACTTTGACCTGACAGAACCAATTTGATCAACACCATTTTTTATAAAGTAACATTTGCAGGCCCGGATCATAAGTATCCGGGCTTGATGTTTTTTATAACCTTCTGAAGCGGAATAATCAAATAATCCTGAACTTGTCAAATACTTTTTCAGCATGATCAGAATGGATAACCTATACCAAGATTGAACAGAACGTTCCTTCTCCTCCATCCCCTGTCAAATGGCCTGAAAGGCTCAGGCAAGCCGCTCTGGTATGGTACGGCAACCGGAAAGGCAAAATCAAACCTTAAAAGAAAAAATGAAGCATCAATACGTAAGCCCGTTCCGGCTCCCACTGCCATCTGTTCGTAAAAACTGTTCAACCTGAACCTGCCCCCCGGAGTAGTTTCTTCTTCACTTATTTTCCAGATATTCCCTGCATCTACAAAAAGTGCGCCTTCCAGAATTCCTGTAAGATTAAAACGGTACTCAACACTTCCCTCAAGCCTTATTTCGCCTGTTTGATATATTGCGCTTCCCGCCTGTAAATCTTCTTCCGGCCTGTATGAGCCGGGGCCCACTGTCCTGGGATGAAAAGCCCTGACACTGTTGGAGCCGCCAACAGAAAAAGTCTTGACAAAGGGAAGATAATCAGAGTTGCCATAAGGGATGCCGGCACCCCCCACAAGTCTTGCCGCAAGCCTGCTTCCTTCAGATATGTTCATATAGTACCGGAAATCCAAATCAGCTCTTGCAAATTGTGAAAATCCCTGTCCCATCACAGAGTAATAACCCTTGTCTCCCGTATCCATACCTGCCAGGTATCTCATGGCAGCATAGGTTGTGTTACCTGATGCATCAATATTGGCCGCAAAATAGATATTGTTCTGCCTGTCACCTTCAAGGAGTGAATTGTAAATATAACTGTAATGTGAGCCAATAATGAACTGTTCGAACAGGCCTCTCCTCAACAGGGCACTTTCCAGAAAAACAGTCTCAAAATCTTCGGATACCCGTCCAAGTGAAAAAACGCTGAATATAACCGGCGAAAAGCGGTGAAAATTGACAGTCCCCTGATTCCAGCTATAAGTATACTGAATTTTGGCGGAAGAAATGTCAAAAGCATCGGTGCGGCTCATAAAATCAAAGCCAAGCAAAAGGGTTGTCTTTGGCATATTTACATCACGGTGGCTGTCCAAAAAAGAAGGAAGCAGAAAGTCTGGCGCAGAAAGCTCTGCTTCCATACCGGCACTCCATGATGATGCCGCAGGCAACTGCCTGCTGATAACCGATTCATATGCCAGGTTCAGGCCCAGCCTGAAGTTTTCAGCACCCCCCAACAGATTGCGGTTGGTGAATCCGGCAGTTATTCCCGGTCCCGCGAAATTATTGGATTTTGATACACCTTTCAGTTCAGTGCTGACTGACCTTGATTCCATAGGTGTAAGTAAAACCCTTACATCAAGCATATCATCACCTTCTTCGCTGTTCTCAATAAAGCGTAAATTAACGAACTTGAAAACACCCAGCCCGAACAACCGGTTGATCGTTCTCCTGTGATCCTGCAAACTGTAAATATCTCCTTTCCGGAAGCGGATTGCATTTTTGATTGTTTCAGGGTTAAGCATCCTGCCGCTGTCAAAAATATAGAACCCTTCACCGGTGTAGACCGCACCGTTATTTCGCCCGTCAGTTCCGGTGCCTGCAAGATAGTCTGCGTGTACATATATATTGCCAATTTCAAAACGTTTACGGGCTGAAGCCGGGGTATCTTCCTTCAGCTTGATGTGTATGTCAACCATACGCTCACCTGCAGTTGAATCTGCATGGAAAAGAATATGGTCGTGGTTAAAAAAGAAAAAGCCCTCTTCCTTAAGCAGCCTGTCAATTCTCTGCCTTTCCCTTTTAAGTACATCGAGGCTGTAACGGCTGCCTTTTTCCACATGTGTTTCATCAAGGATTGAATTGATATGGATGGCGGCTGCACAAGTGTCTTCCAGGGGATGTATCACTCCAAAAAGATAGGGGTTTTTCAGGGTTACATGATAATTTACCGATGTTCTTTTAGGCCGGGTTTCAAGCGTCCATGAAACCCGGGAATCAAAATAGCCCATATTGTACAGCCTGTTCTCCATAAGTTTGGCATTACGGGATGGAGATACATCTTCAAAAAGTACAGGCGGGCGTCCTGTGCGGTTCCG
>PUMT01000076.1 GCA_003551495.1 Bacteroidota bacterium | reverse complement strand
ATAAGAGATCTTTTAATAATATAAAACAACCAACAAGATGTTTACTGCAGATACCAAGATGGCTGACCTTGTTCATGAAAACCACCAGTTACTTTCCGTTATGAACAGGTTCGGCATACGTCTGGGCTTTGGAGAGAAAAGTGTGAAGGAGGTTTGTATCTATAACAGTACCGATTGCGGGTTTTTTCTTGAGATTGCAAATGCATTTCACGATGAGGGTTATTTCCCGCAAAAGAGGCTTCAAACCTATTCGGTATCGCAAATTGTGGATTACCTTAAAAAGACACATGATTACTATTTAAATGAAAAAGTTCCGGAAATGGAGGGACTTATTGGGAATATGATAAAGACCGAAAGCAATCACAAAAAGAGTCTCGAACTTGTAAGTAACTTTTTTGGAGAGTACAAAGATGAACTTACTTCCCACATAAAACGTGAGGACGAGATTGTTTTTCCCTATGTACTTGAGCTGGAGTCACTATGTTCGGGGATATCTCCCGGGATGAAGGTTGAAAAGATGCCTCCGGAAGTTAAGGGGTATTCTATGAAAAAATTTATGGAGGAGCATGATAATATAGTGGAGAAGCTTTTTGATTTGAAGAATATTATTATAAAGTATATGCCACCTGTTGATGATCAAAATCTTGCCAATCATGTTTTGTATGATCTTTTTGCCCTTGAGAAAGATATAAGGGACCATTCCAGGATTGAAGAAAAGATCATGGTACCCAAGGTGGTTGAAATGGAGAATATGGTTGCAGGAAAAAATAGTTGAACGGTTATGCCCCATTTGTCGGTTTTGATATGTGACAGTTCATATATAGTCCGCAAGGGACTTGCAGATTTACTGGAAGAACTTGAAGGAGACCTGACAATCAGGGAGGCCGGTGACAGCGAAACACTTCTGTCTCTTCTGGAATATACTGATCCGGATATAGTTATAATCAATCCGTCTGTTTTTGAGGCCGGCAGTTTTCCTGTTGATCTGATGTTAAAAGGAGACCGCAAAAAAGTAATAGGTTTGTCTTTTTGCAGCAATTCACAAAATAACCGGTATTTTATTGAAACAATATATCTGAACGATCCTAAAAGCACTGTTCTTGAAAAGGTGAGAAAGGTTGCAGGGAGGAGTGAAACCGGCAGCAGTGGTAAAGGAGGGAAAGGTTTTGAGATAACCGATCGCGAAAAATTAATAGTCAGATATATAGCACTTGGATTAACCAACAGGGAAATAGCAGAAAAGCTTTTTATAAGTACACATACCGTTGTTACACACCGCAAGAATATAACTCGCAAACTTGGCATTAAAACGGTATCAGGCCTTACAGTTTATGCAATTCTGAATAACCTGATCAACATGGATGAAATTAATAAATAACCTTAAATTCTCTCCATCATTCTTTGCCAGATAAAAAGAGATGAACCGTCATGCCAGGATAAATAAAGACGGTTATTTACTATTTATTTTTTCTTACAGATTGTTTGCAGGCTAAACTTTTATTCCCATAAACAGCACATCGTCAACTTGTTCATGTTCCCCTTTCCAGATGTAAAAATTGTTTTTTATGAATTTGTACTGGTCTTCCATAGGTTTTTCGCAAATATCTGAAATTAGGTTCCTGAGTCTGACCATTTTGAACTTTTTCCCGTGGGGGCCGCCGAACTGATCAGGGAAGCCGTCAGAGAACATATACACAACATCACCGGGTTCAAGTTGGAAGGTTTGATTTTCAAATGTTTTGTTGTCCATCACGAAACCTCCTATGGAGTTCCTGCTGCCCCTGAGGTAAAGCAGTTCCGCGTTGTGGTGAATCATGATAGGTCTCATTGCAGAAGCAAAACGCATATATTTTGATTTGATATCTATTTCACAAACAGTTATATCCATCCCGTCAATTGCATTGAGGTTGGTGTCCATATTCTGATTGAGAGTGCTTGCAATCTCGGTGTCGAGTGTTTTCAGTACATCTGCAGGTGAGTTGACATCCTTGCGCATGCAGATATCTTTTATAAGAGTTGTTCCGATCATTGACATGAAAGCTCCAGGAACGCCGTGCCCGGTTGAATCCGCGCATACCACCAGGAATTTATCCTTATTTACCATATCAAACCAGTAAAAATCCCCGCTCACGATATCCCTTGGCTGATAAAATATGAATGATGAGTTAAAATTCTCCTGAAGCTTATCGAAGGAAGGCAAAATACTTGCCTGGATCCGCTGTGCATAATTGATGCTGTCAGTTATATCACGGTTTTTGGCTTCAATCTCATCCTTTTGCCGGACTACCTCTTTAGTTCTGACAGCCAGCTCTTTTTCAATACGTTCCTTATCTTTTCTGAGGTTGCGTTCTCTGATTTTTATGTACATTCTGAATGAAGAGCCCAAAATTACGGCAATTCCAAGGTAGAAATACCATTTTTTCCATAATGGTCTGGCTACTGAAATGGTTAGCCTGAAGGGTTCCTCGTTGTATAGCCCGTCAGAGTTGTATGCTCTCAGTAAAAATGTAAAATCCCCGTCATCCAGCCTTGGATAATAAGCAAACTGCATACCTGTTTTTTCTGACCAGTCGAAATCGTATCCCTCCAGCTTGTATTGGTATTTTACCTGCTCAGGACTGGTATAGTCGAGTCCAATGAACTCAATTCTTACCCTGTAGCTTCCGTAAGGCAGTCTCACCCTCTCATGCAAGCTGTGCTCTTCATCTGATATCCGAATGGAAGTGATGCTGAGCCGGGGTGGATTAAGAGGTTTGTTCTCCTTCTGGCCATTATATATTGCAAGTCCTTCGGTAGTACCGAAAAGGACTTTCCCATCTTCGTCCCTGAAAAAACTTCCATAGTTGGCACTTCCGTCAATCCCGCTTTCGGTACTGAATACCCTCACAAAATTGTTCCCGGTATTGATACGGCTAATTCCCTCCCTGTGTCCGACCCAAACGTAGCCATAGCCGTCAGTTACCATACTGTAGCAGTAGTTGCTTGCCAGCCCCTCTTCAATTGTAAATTGCCTGATAGTATCGGAATAGATCTTAACCACCCCGTTACCGTCTGTAGCAGCCCAGAGGTTGCCTTCTTTGTCTTCTGTAACCGATGTGAAGTTCAGGTCAATACCTGAAATTTGAATATCCCTTCGCGTTGTAAGGTTTAACGGCCCTTTGCTTCGTGTGGCTGCCCATATCTCATTATTGCTGTCTTTGTAAAGGTTTCTGATAAAATTATAGGGAAGGCCTTCGTCTGTTCCAAATCTTCTTCTTTCACCCGTGTCCATATTGAAGCGGAATACTCCTCCGTTGGTTGCCATCCATAATTCATTTTTATCATTATCGAAGAGAAGGTAGTTAACTGAGTTTTCCGAAGAGTTGCGGGATGAAAAGTATGGTGTTGCCCTGCCCCTGTTTGTGTCAAACCTGTAGAGGCCGCTCCCGTTAGTGCCTGCCCATAAAATACCGGGTTCCCCCGGTGAAAGGGCAGTGATCTGGTCAGCCGGTAAACCCGAGTTCCGGCTGAAAAATATGTTGTCTTCAGGATTGTCCGGATCAGATTTAAGTAATCCTGCATCACCTCCAAGCCAGTAAAAGCCATCGTGAAAAGTTGCCGATAGTATATTATTGCCAAATTCCCTGTTCAGCTCCGGATAAATGGTGAATGCTTCATCGTTTAGCAGCGATATCCCGTTGCCGTAAGTTGCAAACCAGTATCTTCCTTCATTATCCTCGAAAACCTGGGTTATTATATCTCCCGGTAGTCCGTTACCGGCCGAAAGATGCCTGACGGTTTCTTCTCCTTCATTGTTACGTATAATCCTGTAAACTCCATCGCCAAAAGTGCTGAGCCAGATGTCCCCTGCACTGTCGATAAAAATATGCTGAATGTTGGCACTTTGAAAACCCCATTTTTCTCCTGCATTTACCGTACTGAAAGAGCCGGTTTCAATGTTTTCGCTGTAAATTTTGAATAAACCTCTGTCAGTCCCTGTAAGGAATGCACCGGACTGGTCATCGTAAACTATTGCCCGGACAGCTATAGCCGGGATTCCATCAATTCCCGCGATTAATGAGGGAGAGTTGTCATATTCGTATTCATACAGGAACACTCCTTCGGATGTGCCTGCAAAGAGCTTGTTGCCCGGTGCAAGGCAAACAGAGTTAAGGAATTTATCAGCAAACTGCTCACCGAACACCTCCACTGTCATGTCATTCCCTATCCTGATAAGGCCATTCCTCTGGCTTGAAGCTAAAATATTTCCGTTTTGGTCTTCATCAAACCCTGTTATTCTTGTTCTCACCTGCTGCGGCTCTATCACAGTGAATTGCCCGTTTTCATATACCGTTATATGTCCGTTGTTGAAACCGAACCACATCCTGTTTTTGCTGTCGGTAAAGGTTGATGTTGCCAGATCTGCCGGAAGTGTATGGATTGCGGTGCCCTGAATAAAAGTGAGTCCGTCAAACCTGCAGAGCCCGGGCCCTGCGCCAAACCACATAAAACCCGAAGGATCCTGGTTAACAGTATATACAAAGGAATTGCATATACCCTTGTCAATACCGTAGTTCCTGAAATTCAATCTCTGCGGAGTGGAATTGCAAACTGATACTATTAAAAGAAGTACTGAAAGTAATACTTTCCCTGAAAAACTGTTGTTATGCATTATAAAAAAAGTTAGATCCTTTTTACTCCCTTCTCCTGACACCTATACTGTACCTGTACTGTGGGATTCCGCCTATAGGTACAACGTAGAATGGCTGCAGGTCACCGTACTGGTTCCTGATATTTATTACCACGTTGTTATTCCGTATCACTGGTGAATCCTGCTTATGGAACTGAATGTCGAGGGTTGCTCCCCTTTCCTCGGAGAAAATATCAAATTCATCTACAATCCATTCGTCATCGCCTGAAACGGTAAGATGCTTTCCCTGGCGTTCTGTTGAAACCACACGTATTTCCCCGTCATAATCCCAGTCAAAATTTGAAACTTTCAGTGAGACAGTTTCTTCATCAATAAAGGGGAATATTCGTGAAACCTGTCCTGGGTCATTCCAGAGCCTGAATGTATAGCTGTATGCAAAAGCATTACCCCCTTCAACAGGGATGTTCCGGTCAGGTTCAGTTGACATATAGTATCTGTAGAGGTTCCCGTCATCACCTTCAACTCCCTGCGCTATCACTTTCAGGATATGTCCCCCGAATTTTTCCACATACTCGCCTTCCATTGGGTTGAACGGCCCGAATGTGTACCATGTTTCAAGGTATTGCGGTTCGCTGCCGAATGTTTTTGAAGCCAGCAGGTTGCCGCTGCGGTAATTGCCCACCGGTTCAGTTTCCTGCGCATCGGGGTGCGACCATGCTTCATCTCCGCCGTAAATTGAGAAATTTACTTTGGTGTTCCAGTAACCGTTTATTTCGTCTATTGAATTGGATCCGGTTCCCGGGTTATAGACCCTTATGTAAACCGGTTGGGTATGTTCCTCCGGGATGAGGAAAAAGAACGTTTGTGTAAAGTTGTCATCGCCCCATGAAGGACAGGCATCCCCACCGAAAGTGACAAGGTACGGAATGTTTTCATCCTCTGTGGGCACAGGCTGCGCAGCTGCATTAATTGCAACTCCCAGCAAAATCAAGGAAGGTAAAATGAAACGTATCATATAGCTATTTTGTATTGTTGTTTTCAAGTATTACAATAGTTTTATAAACACAGGCTTTTCTATCGCCGAAAGGCGAATCGGGAGTTGAGGTCACCCCGAGTGTAACCTGGTATTCTCCCGGGTATTCGTAAGAATGTTCAATAATACTGCCCGCGTATTTTGTTCCGTCGCCCATATCCCAGTAGAATTCATCCACCTGGAAGTTTTTCAAAAACGTATATCTGCTGTCAAAGGTGATGCTTTCGCCAACAAAAGCGGTGTCGGGTGATGTAATGTATGGCTGTTCAATATTTTCCAGAATGAATTCGTATGAAGCCATTTCGGTCATTACCTCATCGGTTATTTTGTCAATTACGTTAAGGGTAACAGTATAAGTTCCGGTCGTATCAAAACAGTGCTCAGCTTCAAGCCCGTCTATCACAGTGCCGTCACCCATATCCCATTCAAAATAAAAGCTTGTTGTGTCAACGTTTTCCCCTCTTTTTTCATAAAAAATGAAACAGTAGTCGTTTTCCTGCAGGCTGTCGCATTGTGCAAATAGCGGGAATGTTGATCTAAAGAGGTACAGGTTGTCTTTTCCTTCACGGTTTGAGGAAAAATAACCTTCATCCAGCCTTTCTGCTGCTATATAACCGAAGTCGTCGTATTCCGAGTTGAAAGGTTCGGGAAGGAGAACCGGAGGCATCCACTCATTGTCCCTGTAATCAGAGTAATATATATCAAGCCTCCCTTTTTCATTGTTGTCTGATGAAAAGTAGAGGCGGCCTTCAGGATGTATGAAGGGGAATTTTTCGTTCCCGGCTGAATTTACATTTTTGCCCAGGTTGACAGGGGGACCCCATGTTTCACCTTCAATGGTGCATGAATAGATATCAAGTCCGCCATAACCACCGTCCATGTCGCTTACAAAGTAGAGAATTTTACCGTCGTGACTGACACTTGGGTGCCCTACATTGTAGTCGTTGCTGTTATATGGGAAAGGAGAGATCTCAGACCAGCTTCCGTCAACATACCTGGAGATAAATATGCCCAGGCGGGCTTCATCCCTCCGTCTTCCGGGGATATTCCGGGTGAAGTAAATTGTGTTCCCGTCAGGTGAAAAGCTTACCGGTCCGTCATGGAAGTTGCTTGAAAGTTCTTTTGAAAGGAGTGAGGGAGACCTCCACCTGTTTTCATTTGTTCTTTCCGTGTAAAATATATTGAAAAAATTATCTCCTTCTTCTGTTAGCCTGGCGATCAAAAAGCTTGTAGTACGGTTGGATGTGAATACAATACCGTTTCTGTAAAAGGCAGGCGAGAAATCGTTATAACTGTCACTGCTTACTGGTATGCGTTCAATGGTGTAAAACTCCTGTCCTGTTGAAATAAGACAGGTAATTAAAAAAAGTGCCGCAGTTGTAATCTCTTTAACCATTTATTTAAAAATATCTCGGGCTAACTGCCCTTGCCCTGTAAATGAAATCGTATATCAGCATTATTTCATGTGAACCGTTATTGTATTTGTTAAGGGTGCCCAGAGAATAGTCATATGTATAACCTATTCTGAGCTGTTCGCTTAACTGGAATTTTACCAGTCCCACAAGCACGTCCTCAATTCTGTAGGATGCACCTACCCAAAGGAAGTTGCTGAATATAAACGAGAGGTTGGCATCAACCTGTAACGGACTGTTTTGTTCGTATTTCAGAAGCACTGAAGGCTTAACCCTGAAACCTTCCCTTCCGAGGACTATACCGGTTGTGAAAAGGTAGTTGTAGTTTCCCGGGTCATGAAAGACAGCAACATCCCCGTTATTGAGACTGTCACTTAGAAACATTGGTATTGAGGCACCTGCGAAAAAAGTGTTTGTATGGTAGTAAACCCCGAATCCAAAATTGGGGATTAAATCCTGTGTGGTTTCAGTAAAGGAAATATCTCCCGGATCGTGAACCCTGATCTTGTTCCAGTTTGCATTCCTGATTGTAAGTCCCCCCTTGAGGCCAAAAGCAAGCCTGCCTCTTCCCGCGTTGAACCGCCAGGCGTAGTTGCTGAAAATGCTTATGTTGTTTCGCACATCAATTTTTTCGTTGAATATATGCAGGCCAAGTGCAATGTTTTGGTTTCTGAGAGGTGTGTGTGTACTGAAAGTCTGGCTCTCGGGTGCACCCTCAAATCCGACCCATTGATTCCGGTACCCTACCGATATGTTGAGCGCATCCCTGCTTCCTGCGTATGCCGGGTTAAGTGCGAGTCCATTAAGCATGTACTGGCTGTATACCGGGAACAGGTGCTGTGAATTCAAATCACAGCCAATCAATAGCAGTCCGGTTAATATGATTATCAATTTGTTCACTATTGCACTGTTGGGTTATCTCCTTATTACAATAAATCCCTTATATGTGTATCTGTTGTCCACTTCCAGAATATAATAGTACGTATCGTTCGGCAAAGGGTTGCCGTCACGGTTCCTGCCGTCCCAGTCGTTTTGGTAATTAACCGCCCTGAAAACCTCATTCCCCTGCCTGTTGAATACTATCAGTCTGTTGGAGTCAGAGTTCTCCAGGCCCTTTATAACAAAATAGTCATTCAGTCCGCTATTGTTTGGCGAAAATCCTGTTGGGGCATCCAGATCGTTTACGTATATGCTTACAAGGTCGGTTTCAACGGGACAAACGCCATTGACAACGCTCCATCTGAAAGTGTTTTCACCAATTTCCAGTTCGGTAACTTCAGTATTGGGGTCATTCTCCGAAATGATGTTTCCGTTTCCGGATATAATATCCCATGAACCGCTGCCAACTTCCGGCATTTCCGCCTCCATGAATGTGCGGAATATGAATTGCAGCGACTGGTCGGCCCCGGCATTTGCCTGTGACGGCTCCTGGTAAAATGTTACTTCAATTATATCAGATGCACTGCAAAGCCAGTTCTCCTCAGTCCACACAAACTTATGTGTCCCGTAATCCTCTACTGTTGCGGTTGCGGACGGATCGGATTCTTCAGGACTGAATAGTGTGGTTATATCCGGTGTGGTCCACGTTCCGTTTCCGAAACTGGGTAAAGCACTGAGCTGTACCGAAAGTCCGCATGCCTCGGCGTCATCGCCTGCATTAGCATCAGGATATCCGTAAACGGTTACATATGCGCTGCCAGTGAGGTCTTCCTCCCTTGCCAGGCAGCCGTAAGAGTCGGTTAAGGATGTGATCCTGTATTCGAGGGTTGCCGATTGGTCATCTGTTTCAGGTGATAGTGCAACCTCGTGGGTTCCCTCTGTGATGTTGGTCTCTTCATAAACTACTGAGCCGTCGGTAAACTGCAAGTCCCACGGACCGTCACCTGAAAAACTGAAGGAAAGTGAAGTTTCACCGCCGCTGCAAATCTCGTCGGTTGTTCCGCTTATGTTTGCCGATGAGAATGGAAGAAAATCCACATGCACGGAACTGCTTGTGTCCCTGCAGGCATCGTTAGGGCCGGATTTCACAATGCGCCTGAAAAACGACGGTTCAGTCAAAGTAGTCCCCTGGTGGTTTATCCCGGTGTTTTCGTCACCCGAAGGTGCCCAGCTTTCTCCGTCCGGGCTGCTCTCCCAGGAATAGCTGTAGAGGGGCTCTTCTCCTCCCTGGGGCTGTGAACCTATAAATTCTTCAGGAGCAGTGTTATAGCATATTGTTTGATTTTCGCTTATTGTATTTCCGGAAATGGAAGGCAGTACTCCAATTTCAATGTGCAGTGAGGTGTCGGTACACATACCTGAGGAGGTAATTCTTCTGAAAAATGTTGTTTCAGGCAGAACTCCGGGTGCCAGGGATTCCTGATCATTTGTCCCTGCAGCATCTGTCCATTCTTCAAGATCGGTGCTTTGTTCCCATTGATAGTTGTATATGCCGGTACCTCCACCTGCGGGGATGGCTGTCTGCAGCTCTTCAGGGGGAATGCCCTCGCAAACAGTTTGATCCGCTTCAATTATATTGCCGGTTATTGAAGGGTGAACGTTAATGAAAACTACTTCGGAAGTGTCAGCGCACATTCCCGAAGTAACTATTCTGCGGTAAATGGTTGTATCTGAAAGAGACCCGGGTGTGTAGCCTATATTTGTATTGCCGCCTGTACCTTCCGCCCAGTCAGTTCCTGGCTGTGACTCCTCCCAAAAATATTCAAAAACACCTGTTCCTCCCTGTGAGGGTTCCTCACCTGTTAAAGGGGCAGGTGTTTCACCTTCGCATATTGTTTGTTCTTCACTTATCAGGTTACCCAGTATTTTGGGCTGAACTGTAATTTCCATCACGTTGCTGGAGTCGATAACCTGGTCAGGGTCATTATCCTTTACAACTCTTTTGAAAAAGGTTGTTTCAGTAAGTGCCGGCGGCTGGTAATCCTTTTCGTCAGCCCCTGGTATTTGTTGCCACTCTTCCTCGCCCACGGTTTTGCTGAACCATTCGTAAAAATATCCTTCAACCGGATGGGGTGTGCCTCCTTTTGGTTCGGTGCCAACTATCAGTTCGGGAATCTGATCCTCGCAAATAACCTGTTCTTCCTTTATTCCGTTAAAGAGAAAACCGTTAAGGGTTATATCCAGTCCGGTAAAATGGCTCCCCGGATTCCCGTCACTTGAGCCGTAGGATTGGCCTGTTGAACCTTCTCCGGGATAATGATACTTTCCGGAAACGCCGCCGCCCAGGTTTAACATTATGTTTGCCGGGAGTGAGTGGATTGAAATTATTGTGCCGCCTCCGCCTCCTCCTCCCGGCCCTGAAACCAGTTCATCCTCCACGTTACCTCCGCTTCCGCCTCTTGCCTGAAGAGTGAGCTGATCCTCAAAATTATCTACTGCCGTTATGATAGTGCCCCCTCCACCACCTCCTCCGGCACCTGCAGTGGCCATTTCAGTTACAGATCCCCCGTTGGAAATTATATAATGCCCGTTACCAATTATCCTGTCGGCTATTATAATTACCATGCCTCCGCCTCTTCCACCGGCAGATGCAATCTGACCGCCAAATGATGTGGAGCCGCCCCCACCTCCTGCCATAAAAAAGCGGCTGCCGACATACTCCTCTGTGAAAAAATCGTCTATCCTTTCTCCCGGAATACCTCTCATTCTGGGGTCAGTTTCGCAGTTTTCAAATTCGAACCCTCCTATGCCGCCCTGGCCTGAATTTGCACCTCCCCCTCCACCGGCAAAGTGGCCGTTTCCTCCGCCACCTGCATTTGACAACCTGCCCCTTCCATGAACAAACAGGTTTCCAACAGGCACCTGCTCATCACCCGTCCAGTAATATGTAACTGACCCTTCACCCTTTTTTCCGCCCATTTCAGAACCTTCGGGATAATGAAACTCCAGGTAGGCTTCAGTGTTTTCGGAGGAACACTCATAACCTGTCCTTTCAGTCTGCCCGCCCCCGGCAAAGCCTCTGCCTGTTGCGTTTATATCTGCTTCAAGTGTAAGTGTATTGCTGACAATAAGAGCAATAACACCCCCTTTCTCACCATCCCATTCTTCTGCGGTAAGTTCTGCACTTACAGTGGCATTTTCAAATCCTCTTACCTTTACCAGCTGGACTGTTTCGTCGGCATTGTATGATTTCATCAGTTCCCGGGTGAAAGTGACACTGTTACCGCTAATCTCATTTATAATAAGGAATTCATAGTTTCCGGAACTGTTGAAAAATTGTTTTTTCCCCCAGTTTATACCTTCATCGCTTGTGTCCAATGTAATACCGATTCCTTTCATTTGAATTATCAGAACAGTATCTCCCGGGGAGAAATCCCCTGTATTGTCAACAGTGATGTTGTCTTCCCCTGTGATTTCCGTAACTTTTGCATAACTGTTTATGTTCCCGGATATATTTGCCTGGGAATAGAGGTTGCAGACCGGAACACTGACTAACAGTACGGTGAGCAAACTGAATATAACGGAAAATCTCAATTCCAAAATATTTAATTAAATTTATTAAAATACCTGTTTAACTGAATCGCTCATGTTCATCATTTTCAACAGCCACACATATTCAGCATTGGCTCAGTAAATATAATCAAAAATACTTGCCTGCTGATGCTGTGGTGTTTAAAAGGTTCTGGCTTCCACCTCCAATTTATCATACTTACGAACAATTATTGAATAATGTTTCAGTGTAGATAATTTGCTTGAATTGGCATGGTAAGATACATAAGGACAATTGCACAGAAACATTATTCCTCTTTGTATAAAGGAAGATTGAAGCAGAATGTACTGCCCTTGCCGGTTTCGGTTTCATACCATATTGTACCACCGGAACTTTCAATAATATTTTTTGTTATGGCAAGTCCCAAACCCATACCACCCGATTTGGTTGTAAAATTAGGCCGGAACATTTTATCCCTCATTTGTTCCGGTATCCCCTGGCCGTTGTCGGTTATTTTTACTGTTGCAAATCCGTTGGATGTGTCTGTCTCAAGCTTTACAAAACCTTTTTTGTTTTTTGGAATTGATTGGGTTGCGTTTTTTATCAGATTTAAAAAAACACGGTTAAGTTGCTTTCTGTCAATTAGTACAGGAATTTCACTGTTGGTTTTAAAATCGGTGACAAATTCAATATTGTCGATATTTACGAACAGTTCCAGCACATTTTTCAGTTGTTTTATGATATCTGTTTTTTGAGGTTTTTCTTTTGGCATTGTTGCAAAATTGGAGAACTCCGTTGCAATTGCGGAAAGGTTTTCAATTTGCTCAATAAGCGATTTGCAGGTTCTGTTGAACACTTCTTCCCAGTTGGGGGATTTATCTTCCCGTGCCCTCTGCATGTGCTGGATGCTCAGTTTCATGGGTGTGAGCGGATTTTTGATTTCATGTGCTATCTGGCGGGCCATCTCCCTCCAGGCACCTTCTCGTTCCGATTTGGCAAGAAGTTCGGCGCTTTTCTCCAGTTCGTCAACCATTCTGTTATAATCTTTCACCAGGTCGCCAATTTCGTCTTCACCCCTGTAGTTTATCTGTTCATTTCTTTGTTCCAGCTTAATTTTTCGAAGCTTGTCCTGAATAAGTTTAAGGGGTTTTGTTATCTGGTTGGATATAAATATTGCTATAACTATTGTAATAAGTATAAGAAGTGCGTAGATATTGACAACTGCAACTACAAGTGTATATATCTCCTTTTGCAGGTCGCTTTGTCTTGTGAAGTAGGGGAGGTTAAGGTATGCAAGTACCTCGTTATCCGTATTGGTGAAAGGTACATAAGCTGAAAGGTAGGATAATTCACCGATGGCTTCCTTGTGGACAAACCCTGGGTTTCTGTCAATCACCATATTTGAATAGGCATGCGGGTTTATCCTTTCCCCGGTAAGTTCAAGCTCGAATATTTCAGGCCTTGATGATGCATACAGGTTTCCTTCCAGGTCATAAAGGTTTATGTCAGTGTAGAATACATTTGAAAGATCTATCAGCATCCCGGTAATATAATCGCTCAGTTCCGGATAAAGCTCATTTTCCATGCGAAATTCGCTTTCAAGTTCCACCAGCACGGATTGGATTTTCTCACTAATGCTTTCATGCTGTTTATTCTCAAATTGTTTAATATTGTAGTAAATAGTACCTGCTCCCACAATTACCAGAGAAAGCAGAAGAATTGAAATCATCGACAGCTTTATGCGGCTTTTCAGACTGAGTCTGAAAAAGCTGCGTTTCAGAGGCATACTGCATAAGAGAATGGATATGCAGAGCAATGTGAAGAAAAATATAAAGTTGTAGGAAAATGATGTAAGTATATTTATTGTTTTGGTTTTCGGTTTGCTGAGAATAATTGTGTTGTCTTCATCAATCCTGTACACCAGATGGCTGTATTCACCACTCTCGGTGAAAGTTAAAGCTTTTCCTTCTTCCCCGGTAAATTTTGATTTAAAAGGATAAGGGAACTCACCTTCTCTTGTAATAAGGAGGTCCTGGTGATATTTTGCATATGAGTAATTCCTGATTGCGGGGTGTCCTGAAAGTTCCCCTTCGATAAGCAATTCAGGATAGCCCAGGTGTTCTGTTGTAAGTCTTGAATCCAGTGATATAAATACGGTTTTTTCATGAGGGTAACTGTCGTACCGGAATGTTATTGCACCCAGGTAACTTATTCTCCCGTCATAATTATCAAGGAAGTAGAACGAGGATTCCGGACTGATACTGATTCCGAAATTATAAAGCATATCTTCAAAGAACTCGTAACAGTCAACCAACTCATGGGTGTCTTCAAGATAGAGGTCAAAATCGGGCGCACATGCTGCTACCTGCATGTCGTATTTTCTGAAGAAACTGTTGAAATATTTATCATCGAGATATTCATAAAGATCAAATTCATCATACTCCATCTCTCCCAGCATTTCTTTCAGCACTGTATCCGTGGAAAGACTTTGTTCGATATCCTCAAGCAGGAACTCTGCGATCTGGTCACGTTCATTGGCAAGGTTTACCACAAGGACTCTTCTGATATTTTGCTCTTTTTCCCTGCTTTTATCAGTTACAAAGTATAGTGTAAACAGGGATATTATGAAAACTATCAGCACCTGGTTGGAGTACCTGTATCTTTCCTTATAAAACCTGATATAGCTTATATATGCCAGGACTGTAAAATAAAAGAGTACCGAATAAATACTTACTGAATAACCTGAGGCAAAGTATATCAGTCCACCACCGCAGGAAATCAGTAAGGCAACATAAACAAAAACCCTCAGGCTTGTCATTCTGGAGGCAATATGAATAATACGGTCGGCTAAAAGCAGGAATGATCCGAAAAGAAGCGCTATAGCCAAATATGCAAGAAAGCTGTACAGGTCTAAATAGAAAAAATTGTGTACTTCAAGCTGGATACTTGAGTTTATGATCAGACCGGTAAAAAGATAGTGGAAGTAAAGAAAGAAAAAAACCAGGAAAGATTTCAGAACTGCTAAAGCAGCGACATTTTTAATGCAGGCAGTTTTATTGTCCGACTTATTGCTTATAAAGAAATACCTTGAGAAAAGCAGAGATATGAAAAATAGAAGTATTGCATTTATAAGCAGGTCACCAAGTGAGGGGAATGCAAACGATTTTGCATAATGGTGAGGTGCAAAAAGTGTAAATGCCGACAATATCTCCGGGAACCCCTTTTCAAGGGTAACCCACCTTAGTAATATCAATACGGTTAAAACAACTCCAAACCAAATATTTCCAGAAACTTCTTTTCTTATATTGAAAATTTTAAAACTTTTATAGAAGAATATTATCAGAAAAAGAAAAGAGGTGAAATACAGGAGGGTGCATATTCTTGTGAACAATTTTCCGGCAACCGGAGGGTCGGGTGGGGCAAGAGAAAAGAGATATTCTTCCTGCCTGTTATTAACGGTAAATTCTGTTTCGTTTGATAATTCGATTTTTACTTCGTGTGGAAGATTAAAATCATTATGGAATTTATTCTTTAAAAACTGATTTTCAAAAATATAATTATTTTTCACCAGTATAAGTCCCACAAGAGTTATACCACCTGTTTCTTTTCTGACAGTCACATAAACTGCGTTTCCGCTTTTGTGCACCGGCTGTTCTTCATGGAGCAACCTGTTGAGTGATTCTTCCGGGATGTTGTTGCTGGTCCAGTATCTCAGTTTTTCGTTTTCATAGACAAGGATCACAACCCCCTTCTTTTCATAATGTCCGAAATACTCTCTTCCGGTATTCCCTATGAAATGCTCAAGGCCTGATTCCTCAATTTTATCTGAAATATGTGATAGGGTTTTTTCTGTTTTTTCCTCTTTATTATGGAGGGTTTCAGTGAAATTTTCAATATTTACAGGTCTGAATTCAAGTTTGTCAAGTTTTCCCTCCAGAACCAGGGCGGCAGTTATTGCAATTACTGCTGCAAATAGGGGCCAGTATTTATATGTTTGCGACTTCATTGATTATATTCATTTGTATGTTTGTCAGGTAATTAAATAACGGTACGGATAAGTTTTCATTATTCGTTGTGATACGGCTCTCCCTTTATTATTGTAAAAGCTCTGTAGAGTTGCTCCAGGAAAATGATCCTTGAAATCTGGTGGGAAAAAGTCATTTTGGAAAATGAAAGTTTAAGCTGCGCCCTTTTCATCACTTTCTCATTAAAGCCATAGGCTCCACCTATAATGAATACCATATTCCTTTTTCCTTCAATCAACTTTTCCTCTATAAACTTTGCAAACTGAACTGAACTGAACTCTTTGCCCTTTTCATCCAGTAATATTACAAAATCATTTTCACAGATTTGTGCCAGTATTTTTTCGCCTTCTTTTTCTTTCACAATTGAACTGGGCATTTTAATGGTTTTTTTAACACCGGGCACTACTATAATCCGGAACGGCATATAACGTTCTATTCTGCCGGCAAATAACTTTATGCCTTCACTTATGAATCCCTTGTCGGTTTTTCCTGTAAGTAATAGTTTTATTGGCATTTTAGTTTATTTGGGTTATTTTCAGGGTTTAAAATTTTGTATCAGACTGATTAGTTGGCTTGATTTTTGCGGTGTTACAAAGATACGGTTGCACTTTTTGTGTTTTGTTGGATCAGTTTTTTTTGCCTTCATCAGCTTATACATTTTAAAACCTTAAATGTAATGGAAACAAGATTTTTTTCTGCATTTTTGTTTTGTTCGCTATTTTTAGTGAATTTGGGATTTGTCTCAGGTCCTACAGGTATACCCGAAGGGATATCTAAATCCATCAATGAAGGTAACTGCAAGGAACTGGCCGGATTTTTCAACAACAACATTGAGCTTTTGATATTGGATAACGAAGATGTTTACAGCAAATCTCAGGCCGAACTTATAATGAAAGATTTTTTCAATAAATACCCTCCAAAAGAGTTTGTTATTCTTCATGAAGGCGGCAGGGAAGCTTCCCGGTATGCAATAGGCAGTTTTGTTTCGGAGAAGGGGGTTTTTCGTGTTTATTTCCTGTTACAGAGGCTGGATGAAACTTTTGTGATACATCAAATGAGAATTGAACCGGATGACGAAGATTAACAATTTAAACTCCTTTATCCGGAACGCAATAGATGAGGATGTTGGAGATGGGGATCATACCTCTCTTTCATGCATTCCTGATAGTTTAGAAGGGTCTGCAAAACTGAATGTCAAGGAAGATGCGATTCTTGCCGGTGTTAATATTGCCTCAGTTGTTTTTCATGAAATTGATGAAAAGCTTCAAATGGACATAATAAAATCCGACGGACAGAAGGTTTCTAAAGGTGATGTGGCTTTTGAGGTCAGAGGCAAAGTTCTTTCCATACTTAAGGCAGAGCGGCTTGTATTGAACATTATGCAAAGAATGAGCGGAATTGCCACTCAGACCCGCAGATATGCGGACAGGCTTGAAGGTCTTAAAACAAAGGTGCTGGATACAAGGAAAACAACTCCGGGAATGAGATTGCTTGAGAAAGAGGCCGTTCGCCTTGGAGGCGGAGTTAATCACAGGATGGGGTTATATGATATGATTCTTTTAAAAGACAACCATATTGATTTTTCCGGTGGTATTTTGAATGCGGTTAACAGGGCTGCAGATTATCTTGAGAAAACCGGCAGGGAATTACCGGTAGAAGTCGAAGCAAGAAGCCTGGAAGATGTAAGGGCTGTTATTGGAATTCCGTTTGTTCAACGGGTTATGTTCGACAATTTTTCAGTTGAAATGACTGCGAAAGCTGTACAGCTAGTAGGCGGCATTAAAGAAACAGAATCTTCCGGAGGCATTACCCTGGATACTGTACGCTCTTATGCCGAATGTGGTGTGGATTTCGTTTCGGTTGGCGCACTTACCCATAATGTTAAGGGAATTGACCTTAGCCTGAAGGCAACTTTTTAGGACAAATTCAAAATAATTTTCTGCTTTTTATTAATGGATTAAAACCTGGAGGGTTAAAAAAAAGCCGCTTTGGAAAAAAGCGGCTTTTTTTGTCAAAAAACTGTTAATCAGTCAGCCCGCCAGGACTGTATTCGCTTAATGCTTTCATTAGCTTCTTCCTGCAGAAGAAGATCCGGCTCTTGACAGTACCTATGTTCAAATTGAGGGCATCTGCTATTTCCTTGTATTTATAGCCAGCAGTATGCATTTTGAAAGGTATTTTAAAGTCGTCCGGGACAGACTCAATTCCTTTATTTATCTCCTTTATTGAGATTGCAGAATCCGGCTTTGACTTGTCAGATTCATTCCCTTTGTTCAAAAAATAAAGGTCTTTTGTGTTGTCGAATGTTGTGTTGCGTTTTATGTTTTTTCTGTAATTATTTATAAATGTGTTTTTGAGGATAGTGAATGTCCAGGCTTTCAGATTTGAGTTGTCTTCAAACTGCTCCCTGTAGGTTAATGCCTTAAGGAATGTTTCCTGAACAAGATCATGAGCATCATCATGATTCGACGTAAGGCTGTAGGCAAATCTCTCAAGTTTATCCTCCAGTCCTGTTAATTTATGATTGAATTCAACTGCTGTCATATCTTAAATTTTTACTGGGTTAAACATTTTAAATGTATAACAAAAGTAATAAAAAAATAAACAGCAAACAAGCAAAATAAGGATAAAAAACTCTTAAAAAACCTTTAAAGCGCCGAAAAGTCCGGCCGACAAGCAATTTAGAACAAGTCTAAACAAGACAATGTGCGCAAAAAAGACAAAAAAGTTAAACAATAAAAATAACGATTTTTTGTTTTCTAAATAAGTATTAATACCAATTACCATAAAAACAGGCGTTGGCGTGGATTATAATTAATTAGGAGGATGCGGAATATAAATTATCTTTTTTTGAAAAAAATTCTGGAAATGTTATATCCGTGACAATTACTGGCCTTTTCAGGGTTAAATGGGTATAAAGATAAAGGACTGTCCCTTAGGCATGAAAGAAGATATGAGGTGGGGGAGGTTATTCTCAGTCTATTGTATCAAGTATACTGAGAAAATGTTCAACTGAGTTGATCTTTTTTAAATTATCGGGCAGTTTTCCGAATTCCCCGGAGGTTTGATAGCCCGAAAAAAATATCTTCTGCCGGGGAAATGTGTGGGACATTTTAACAAGATAGTTTTGAAGCTTGTTTTTTGGTATACCTCTGGAAAATGTTGTAATGAAGAAATCAACTTTTCTTATTGAAACTATATGGGTCAGGTTATCCATTGGTACAATCTGTCCAAGGTAAATAACCCTGTGTCCTCTTTTCTTAATGAGGTAGGAGTAAAAAAGAAGACCGAGTTCATGAAGTTCTTCTTCATGAAGAAAGAGCACAAAGTTTTTAGCGCTTTGTTTTACAGAGGATTCCTGACCGTCTATTGCAACAATAAGCTTCTGTCTAAGCAGGTTTGAAACGAAATGTTCCTGCGCCGGGATAATTGATCCGGTTTGCCAGAGGAACCCGGTTTTCTCAAAGAAAGGATACATAACATGAATAAGGGTGCTTTCAAATCCCATTTTCATTATGGAGTCGCCGAGTATTTTTTTAAACTTTACATCATCAAGCTCAAGCATTGCTATGATAAGGTTTTCAATTTGAGTGAATGCGTCCGGAGTTTCATTTGTCAGATGCATCACTTTTTCCTTTATCTCTTCACTGCTCAGCCTTGCAAGATGTGATATTTTTATTCCATGCCGGTTCAGAATTGCTATATTGAGGATTCTTTTCAAATCGTCATCAGAATAGTACCTTATGTTTGTTTTTGTACGCTTCGGCTTGATAATTCCATGTCGTTTCTCCCACATGCGGAGTGTGTGGGCTTTTATGCCGGACAATTCTTCGAGATCCTTTATTGAATATTTCAACATCGATTTTTCCATCATAAGTTATACAAACTTTAAACAGCGCACGTAACAAAAAGTTGAAACAATAATAAACTATTGTAAAAAAATATCAAATTTTTCTGGCTATAAGCATTCCGTCTCTTACGGGAATTATAACAGATTCCATTAACGGATCATTGCTTACCATATTATTGAATTTAACTACTGCTGAAGTGGAAGGATCAGAAGAATCCTCTTCCTTAAGTACTTTCCCGTTCCAGAGAACATTATCTGCCAGAAGAAACCCTCCCTTTTTAAGTTTTGGCATAACTAACCGGTAATAATCAGGATATTCCGGTTTTTCACCGTCTATAAATATCAGGTCAAACGAACGGTCAATTTTTTCAATTATGTCAAGTGCATTTCCTGTATATTGTATTATTTTATCAGCCAGTCCTGCACACCTGAAAAAACTTTCAGCAAAACCGGTAATCTCATCATTTATTTCAATTGTCCGGATAACCCCTCCGGGTGCAAGTCCCTTCGCCATGCAAATAGTGGAATAACCTGTGAATGTTCCTATTTCAAGTATATTCTCAGGCCGGATCATCCGGCTTATAAATTCCAGCAATTTTCCCTGGTATGCCCCTGAAATCATCCTTGGATTAAGCATTTTCAGATGAGTTTGCCTGTTCAGTTCTTTCAGAAGCTTGTCCTCAGGAGTAGTAAGTTTTTGGATATATTCTTCTATTTTCGGATCAATAAACATTTTAATAATGCTTTTAGAAATAGGATAGTGAAGTCAGTTTTTGAGGTTCAAAAATATCATTGGCCAGTTCAATCAGATCATCTGATGTTATTTTATCAATAATACTGAAAATCTGGTCAGATGAATAGAGACGGTTAAAAAGCAGGTAGTTTTTCCCCATTGTCTGCATAAGATGCTCCTTATTTTCAAATGACATTATCAACTGTCCGGTCAGCTGCCGCTTGGCATTGCTTAGCTGAATGGTCCCCAGCTTTTTTTTCCTCAGTCTGTTAAACTCATTAATTACCGTTTCTGTGCATTTTTCAAGGTTTTCCCTGTCAGTGCCGAAATAGGCACCGAATATTCCGGTATCTGTGTAGGCTGTGTATTGTGATTCGACATTGTAGGCATAACCTTTTTTTTCCCTGAGAGCTATATTAAGTCTTGAATTCATTCCGGGCCCGCCTGTAATATTGTTTAGTAATGCCATAGGGAAACGGCGGCTGTCGTCAAGAGCAGGGGCAATATTACCTGTCATGCAGTGTGCCTGATGTGTGTTTTTTGCAACCCTTTTGTGCCCGGGGGAGTAATTGGTGAAAGGTGTCCTTTTCTTTTCACTTACGCTGGCAGGAATACCTTCAAGATGTCTGCCGGCAATTTTTACACCCCTCTTAAAATCCATGTCAACAACTACGCTGAAAACCATTTGGTTTGTGGAATAATTTTTCCTGATGAAGTTTTCCAGATCTTCCCTTCTGAATTTTCTTACACATTCAGGGGTTCCAAGAATACCTCTCCCGATTGGATTGCTCTTGTAAACAGCTTCTTCAAATTCATCAAAGATCAGTTCTGCCGGGTCATCCTTGTATGAGTTTATTTCATCAATAATTACTTCTTTTTCAAGTGCAATCTCTTTTTCCGGGAATGTTGAATGGAAAACAATATCACATATAAGTTCAACAGACCTTTTAAAATCTTCCTTTAGGAAGGAAGAGTATATGCATGTCTGCTCCTTGGTGGTAAAAGCGTTAATTTCACCACCAACGGTTTCCATCCTGTTGATAATGTGGTGGGCACGTCTTTTTTTGGTACCCTTGAAAATTGCATGTTCAATAAGATGTGCCAGTCCGTGTTCATCATCTGACTCGTCCCTGGAACCTGCATTTACAGTCAAACCGCAATGTCCCACTGGAGAGGGAAACCTGTGGTGAACAAGTCTTATTCCGTTTTCAAATTCATGCGACTGGTAAAACATGATGAGTTGTTTAAGCGGCAAATATAATAAAAAGGCAAAGGTTGTTGTTCTTAAAAAATGTAAACGGCCATTGACAACATTTGGACTTAAAAATATTTTTAAAAATAAATTTTTTATTTAGATTTGCATTCCCATTGATTTGAGAAAAGGTACCATAGCTCAGTTGGTAGAGCAACGGACTGAAAATCCGTGTGTCCCTGGTTCGATTCCGGGTGGTACCACGACCGCAGACTGATTTGAAAATTTGGTCTGCGGTTTTTTTATTAATGCCTTGTTTTATAGTCCGTTTGCCATTACGTGCTGTTAAATGAAAAACTCTATGGATAATACATATGGAGAAAAGAGGCCTTTGCAAAAGATGTTTACGGCCGTACCCCCCTCTTACGACCTTATCAACAGAATACTCACATTCGGGCTTGATCAAATCTGGAGAAAAAGGGCGGCTGCCGTCTGCCTGAAGGGCGGTCCGGGTAAGGTGCTCGACCTCTGCTGCGGCACAGGCGACCTTTCAGTACATCTTGCCCGGATGGCTGCTGAAAAAACCAGTCTTACCGCACTGGATTACAGTGAACCGATGCTGGAGATTGCAGGAAAAAAAGCTGCCAAAAAAAATCTTGAAATTGAATTTATAAATGGTGATGCGGCATCAATGCCTTTCCCCTCAGATAATTTTGATTCGGTTGGTATTGCTTTTGCGTTTCGCAACCTTACTTTTCATAATCCTGACTGTAACCGGTTCCTTTCTGAAATCCTCAGGGTACTTAAGCCCGGTGGACGTCTGGTTATTATAGAGACCAGTCAGCCACCGAACCCGGTTATAAGGGCTCTTTTCTATTTCTATCTCAGGTATGTTACTTTGCCTGTTGGCAGGCTACTTTCCGGTCATAAAGGCGCCTATAAATATCTTGCTCATTCTGCAAGGTACTATTATGACCGGGAGGCACTTGAAGAGCTGTTGAGTGAAGCAGGCTTCAGTGATGTCGCCTCACAACTTTACCTTGGCGGGATCGCCGGACTTTTCACGGGGAGAAAGCAAAAGGTGTAGCAATGCTATTTGTTGTGCTTGTTTCTATATGCAAAGGGAAATCATAAATAAAACCGGGGTACGCATTATCAGGCTTTTGGCCGAAAAAATCAGGTAAAAGTACGTAATGGCCGATTTTGTCAGTGTTTGACTTGAACAAGGGGCTATCCAAATTGTTAAATCATTAATGGCAGATTAAAGAGGAGAATGAATTTTTTCCTCGTCTATCAGTCATTAATTAATTGAAGCATTCCCTGAAGTGGAATTAACTTTCCCTGATTGACGAATTGGTTACTTATGAATACCGGAAATGTAAATAGTACTTTCAATTTTGACAATACGTATCTGTT
>PUMT01000010.1 GCA_003551495.1 Bacteroidota bacterium | reverse complement strand
GAGCTATACGAAAGGCTTCAGGTTATCCCTGATATTCTTCCAGGTACGACAACAATCTGTCAAATTCATCCGGGGAGAACCATTTGATATCTTTGTCGCGTCTGAGCCACGTGATCTGTCTTCTTGCATAATGCCGTGTATTTCTTTTAATCAGCTCGACTGCCTTGTTAAAAGTTATCTCTCCCGCGAAATAAGCAAAAAGCTCTTTGTATCCTACAGTATTCAGCGCATTCAAATGTTTGTACCTGTGATACCTGCGCGCTTCCTCTTCCAGTCCTTCAGCTATCATTCTGTCTACACGGCTGTTAATCCTGGAGTAAAGTTCCTCCCTGGGGAGGTTTATACCTGCTTTGAATATGCTGAATTCCCTTTTTTTGATCCGGCCTGTCAGTAATGAAGAATAAGGTTTCCCCGAAATAAGTGACATTTCAATTGCCTTGAGCATTCGTTTAGGGTTTTTGAGGTCAACAACCCTGTAATGCTCCGGATCAAGCATTTTTAATTTACTTCTCAGGTATCCGATTCCCTTTTCCCTGAAATCATCCTCCAGCTCTTCTCTCAATAACGGATCTGACGAAGGCAGGTCGTCTATACCTTTACAAACGGCATCAATATATAATCCCGATCCCCCTGCCATTATTACTTTTCCGTATTCCGGGAAGAGTTTGTTAAGAAGTGTGATTGCTTCATTTTCGAACATTCCTGCGTTATAATGTTCATGTATGGACTTGTGGCCGACAAAAAAATGTTTTGCCTCCTTCAACTGTTCTTCAGTGGGTGCTGCAGTGCCTGTTTTAATCTCCTTGTAAACCTGGCGTGAATCGGCTGATATGATTACGGTATTTAAATGCCGGGCAAGCTTTATTGCCAGATCAGTTTTTCCTGATCCTGTCGGTCCTGTTAAAACAATCAATATGCCTTTTCCCCCCATATTTAGATATTGTTATATATTGAGCAGAAACTCCATTGTGTCAACATTATCAGCATAATCCCAAAGCCCGGGCTCCTGAGTTTTTCCAAAAGGTACGCTGCTGAAACGCCCCTTGTTCTTCGAGGCAACGCACTGAATACTGTTTTTCTGTTTTTCAAGCATATCCCATGCAGATTCCTCGTTTTCGGCATATTCAAAGTGGACAACGGTGACGGGGGAGGAGAGGGACGGGTCTTCCTTAATCAGGGCAAAGCCTGTATCATAGTGGGGAATATTGTTCATTAGTAAAATAGTTTTCCTGTAACGGTAATTGTTATCCCATTTGTTGTGGTCTGAAAGGCCTGAAAACCCGGAAAATTTTTTTATCAGGTATGAAAAGTCGTAATTTTCAGGGACGAAAAGTTTAGAAACATTTCTGCATCCCAGTCCAAAATACCTGAAAATGTCATCAGCAAGCCCTTCAAGATCTTCACGGGTCTCGCTTCCGTTTAATATGGCGGCTGAGTTCCGGTTTTTTCTTATAATATTAGGGTGTTTCCCGAAATAGTATTCAAAGTAGCGTGCAGAGTTATTGCTTCCTGTTGCAATTACAGCATCGAAATCTTTCATCATGCTTTTCTCAAAAAATATCTCATTTTTAAATCCGGGTTCGATTCCGCATATAATTGATGCAAGTAAAGGCATAAGCTTGTCATCTTTTGATGAAAGCTTTCCGTAGAAGGTGTGTCCTGAAACAAGCACACAAAGCATGTCATGGACCCCCACGATCGGAATATTTCCGGCCATAACAACCGCGATTTTCTTTTTGGAATAATTATGGTTTTTAAGGGGGTACCGGGAAAGCCATTTTTCAAGTTTTTCCTGCTTCAGCATTTTTCCGGCCGAGGCAAGTGCTCGTAGGGTATTCTTTTCTGTAAACCAGGGATTGTAAAAAGCTGCTTCAGATATAGTTTCTTTTGCTTTTGCCATGAACTCCAGGTTCAGTTTTTCAAGCCACTTTTCACTATCCTTATTTTCACCGGATGTGCCGAACTGACGCAAAAAGCATCCCAGTCTTACAAAGGCTTTGATACGCTTTTCTGTTTCCATAATATGTAAAGATGTAAAAAAATAGTTTTTCTGCAATTGCATTAAAAAAATACCTTAAAATGTCATATTACAAATACCTCCCATGTATAATAATCGTTTAATAATGGTATATTACATTCTGATATTTTTTTTACTTTTGTCTGGATACCTGTAAAGGCGGATATAATTATTCTGAAATGCGTAAAATTTTATTGTTTTTAGAAAATATAAGGATTTCACTGCAGGCTATACGCAGCAGCAAGTTGCGCACTATCCTGACTGTCTTTATTATTGCTACAGGTATAATGGCCCTCGTTGGTATTCTAACAGCAATTGATGCAATAAAGAGTTCCATAAGCACCTCATTCATGACACTTGGTGCAAACACTTTTACCATTCAGGGCAGGACTGTTACCACTATGACAACCGACAGGCAGAGGGTTAGGAATTATGCTTTTATCAATTTCAATGAAGCAAGGGCTTTCAAGGAAAGATTTGATTTTCCAGCAACAGTTTCAATATCCACTCAGGCATCTGGTTCGGCCATAGTACGTTACGGCTCAAACGAAAGCAATCCCACCGTTAATGTTATAGGAGTGGATGATAATTACCTGTTTACTTCCGGTTATGACCTGTCAAGTGGACGAAATATCAGCTCTCATGACGTGGAGAAAGGGATGAATGTTGCCGTTTTGGGCAGCCAGGTTGTCCGGGGCATATTCGATTCAGGAGTTGACCCGCTGGACAAGCATATTGTCATAGGTGGTTCCCGGTACAGGGTCGTGGGAGTTCTATCTGAAAGGGGAACCAGTCTTATTGGAGGTGATAACATGGTTCTGATACCTGTTTCGGTTGCCAGGCAATATTTTTCCAGACCCAATATGAACTTTTCAATAAATGTTATGCCTGACAGGCCTAACCTTCTGGATCTGGCTACAGGAGAAGCAGAAGGGCATTTCCGGATAGTAAGGAACCTGCGCCCGGAAGATCAGGCTGACTTCAGGGTGGTTAAGAGTGACAGTCTGGTTAATATGCTTATTGAAAATATCAGGTATGTTACTCTTGCAGCTACTTTTATTGGAATTATTACACTTTTCGGTGCGGCAGTCGGCTTGATGAATATAATGCTTGTTTCTGTTGCTGAAAGGACTATGGAGATAGGGGTCAGGAAAGCAATAGGTGCAAAAAGCGGAGCAATAAAAAACCAGTTCCTGCTTGAAGCTATTCTTATAGGACAGATTGGCGGGGCAGCCGGGATTTTTCTTGGAATACTGATAGGGAATGTTGTATCATTGTTTACAGGATCTCCTTTTGTCATTCCCTGGGTATGGATTATAAGCGGGGTTGCCCTTTGCCTGGGTGTTGGACTGGCCTCTGGTTATATCCCTGCTGTTAAGGCATCACGCCTTGATCCTATTGTTGCTTTAAGATATGAATAAGCAGAGTTAGATGTTTATGGAAGACCTAAGAATAGAAAAGTCACCAAGAACACCTTTTGTATCGGCCGATTTCTCAACAGGAACATTTACTTTCGAGGGCCGTTCCCTTCCTGAGAATCCGGAGGATTTCTATAGTAATATTTACTGTTCCCTGATTGAGTATTACAAACAACCATGTGATGTAACCACATTCAATTTCAGTTTTGAATATATAAACAGCGGCTCAGTAAAGGCGCTACTTGACTTTTTCCATCTGATAAGATCAAAAACGAGAGATGGCCACAAATGCCTCATTAACTGGCATTACGAAGAAGACGACAAGAACATACTGGAGCTGGGACAATATTTCAGCTCCCATTTCAAGGTCCCGTTCAACTTTATAGAAACCTCCTTTGACTAAAAACCTAATAAAGCTTTACCACATTTAAAAAACCAAACCGGGTCTGAAAGTAAAAGGGGCTGCCTTTGTTTATGCAACCCCTTTTTTTCTGGTCTACCCGGCTTGTTTATTATTTCACCGAATCCATATATGCGGCCAGGTCAAGCAACTTGGAGGCGTAAGCCCATTCGTTGTCATACCAGGATATTACCTTTACAAAATTATCATTCAACTGAATACCTGCATCTGCATCGAATACCGAAACCCTGTCGTCACCAATGAAATCAGAGGAAACCACAGCTTCCTCAGTATATCCAAGAATACCTTTAAGCTCTCCCTCTGACGCCTTCTTCATTGCTGATTTAATATCATCGTATGATGCAGGTTTTTCGAGGCGGCATGTGAGGTCAACAACCGACATGTTTGCAACCGGAACGCGGAAGGCCATTCCGGTTAGCTTTCCCTTAAGCGAGGGGATCACCCTGGTAACCGCTTTTGCAGCACCTGTTGAAGAAGGGATAATATTCTGAAATCCGCCTCTTCCACCTCTCCAGTCTTTTTTTGAAATTCCGTCAACAGTTTTCTGTGTTGCAGTAACTGCATGAACGGTCGTCATAAGTCCTTCAATGATACCGAAATTATCATTAAGCACTTTGGCAACAGGTGCAAGGCAATTGGTAGTGCATGAAGCCATAGAGACTATTTTGATATCATTTCTGTAATCACCGTGGTTGACACCAAGGACGAACATCGGGGTATCGTCTTTTGAAGGGGCTGATAAAATAACTTTTTCCGCTCCGGCTTTTAAATGTTTTTCTGCAAGCTCTTTTGTCAGGAAAAGTCCGGTCGAATCAATAACGTAAGTTGCACCCACCTCATTCCATTTAAGGTCAGCCGGGTCTTTTTCGGAAGTGATCCTGATCTTTTTGCCGTTTACAACGAGGTTTCCATCTTTGGCCTCCACAGTTCCGTTGAATTTTCCGTGTGTTGAATCGTATTTCAGCATGTATGCCATGTAATCAAGGTCAATCAGGTCGTTGATACCGACTATTTCAATGTTGTCTCTTGACATTGCCGAACGGAAAGCCATTCTTCCAATTCTTCCGAACCCGTTTATGCCAATTTTTATTTTTGCCATATTAATTTTATTTTTTATTGAATTTTTATATTGTAGAAAATTAAACATCAAAAATAGCTATATTTCTTGTCTTAAAAAACCTGAATTTTCCAATAAGTATACAAAATCCCGGTAATTACAAACAACCGTTCAATTATATTGGAAATCGATCTTCAGTTTCGCTTTTAAAACCCGCGTTTTTTGGCGAAGTAATGTCCCGGCAGGGGTTGCCTGCTGTAACGGTTTTCCGGCAGCTTTTATTCAATGTTTGATGTTTCAAACAGGCCACCATAATAAATGGTATGCTAATTTATTAATATTTTATCGCAAAACATAATTTAGTCTAAATATACATTAAAACTACCTTTTTTTAAACATAAAAAATTTCATTAAATAATTAATATATTTGATGCTTCCCTTCTTTTTCACTTTGACTTTTATGAAAGACCTGTATTTTTTTTATGCTGAAAGAATTATATCTCCAAAGTCTGGAATATCCTTTAAACCTTTGACAATCTCCGGATCATATTATTTTTTATATTATTATTTACCAAAAACAAATTATTAAAAGCTATGTTAAAAACTCTTATTTCGCTTGTGGTTGTGAGTTTTATGTTCATTCACAACCTTAATTCACAAACTGCCCAGGTGGTTGGTGTCAGGGAAAACACCCCTGCTGTGTTTGCCCTGACCAATGTCACCATGGTTGCCGAACCTGGTAATGTTGTAAATAATGCAACAATTGTTATCCGAGACGGCATAATAGAAGAGGCAGGCCGCCGGGTTTCACCACCGGCCGATGCAACTGTTATTGACCTTGAGGGTAAAACCGTTTACCCAGGATTTATAGATATGTACTCTGAAATCGGTATGCCCGACCTGGGTTCACCTCCCGGAGTTCAAACCCTTACAGGTGTTCCCGAAGAGTATCTTGAGATGATACAGGGTATTATGAGAACACAGGTCACCGATGAAGTGGGAAGGGCTGCGGTTCACTGGAATCCCCAGGTGAGAAGCTTTTACAGAAGCGCTGCAGTATTTCAGCCTGACAATAATGCTGCTGCTGAACTTCGTTCACAAGGGATTGTTATGGCTCATATAGTACCAAAACACGGTATTTTCCGCGGATACAGCACTGTTGCAAGTCTGGGCGACGATGATGCAAATATGCTGCTGGCCAAAAAGGATGTAGCTCAGGTTTTGTCATTCAGTCGCTCAAGGGAACTTGGCGGCAGGTATCCAACATCACTTATGGGTGTGGTTGCTTTAATGCGCCAGTCGTTTTACGATGCCGACTGGTATAAAAGTGCACACGAAGCATACAGAAATCAAACAGGAATACCTCAACCGGAACTCAATATATCCCTTGCTTCCTTGTCAGATGCTGTCGGGGAAGGGACTCCCTTTGTAGCCGATGCAGCGGATGAGATAGGATTTCTCCGCGCTTACGATTTATCAAAGGAATTTTCTCTTGATATGTGGGTACTTGGCAGCGGTGACGAATACAAAAGGATAGATGCCATCAGCAGGACAAATCTGCCGGTAATTGTACCGCTCGACTTCAGACAGGCTCCTTCGGTTGAAAAGCCTGAGGATGCAATGAACACATCGCTTTCACAGTTAAGGGACTGGTATCTGGAACCTGAGAATCCTGCCAGACTGGTTCAGTCAGGTGTACCCGTAACGTTTACTGCAACAGGTCTGCGTAACAAAGGCGACTTTCTGAACCATCTCAGGGTTGCCGTGAAGCGGGGGCTTAACGAAGAAGATGCACTGAGGGCTCTTACCGTTACTCCGGCAACCATGCTAGGTGTGGACAATAAGTATGGGACCATTGCGGAAGGCAAGGCTGCAAGCCTGGTTATAGCTGACGGCAATATTTTTGCTGATAATACCTCGGTTTACCAGGTATGGGTTGACGGCAAAAGATATGTTATAAAGGATGATAAAGACGCACGTGGCGAATACACTGTTAAAAACGGGGATGTTTTAAGGAATGCGGTACTGGAAATAAAAGGTACGCCATCACGCCTTTCGGGTACTATTTCAATAGGCGAGGAAAGTGCAGATCTTTCATCAGTAAGGTTCGACAACGAAAGGATCTCATTCCGGTTCAAGGGTGATGACCTTGGACTTACCGGTAATGTCCGCTTGTCAGCCAACTTAAGTGAAGGCGAGATGATAGGTATTGGAGAAAAGGGAGACGGTACTTTCTTTAACTGGACTGCAATTAAAACCGCTGATCCTGAAGCTGAAACAGAAAGGGAAGCCAGGGAGAGACCTTCACTTGCCCTTGATCCGCTATATCCGTCAGTGGATTACGGCATAAGGCGCACTCCCGATCAGCCACGTTATGTGCTGGTACAAAATGCAACAATCTGGACTCAGGGTCCGCAAGGCAGAATGGAAAGCGCTGACCTGCTTGTGAGGGAAGGAAAAATTGAAGAGGTCGGAAGGAACATATCGGCTCCAAGGGGGGCGGTTGTGGTAGACGGCACAGGAATGCATGTTACACCCGGACTCATAGATCCGCACCTTCATTCAAGTATTGCAGGCGGTGTAAACGAAACAGGCTACAATATGACCGCTGAAGTCCGCATACAGGATGTTATACATCCAAATACAGTATGGATGTACAGGCTTCTGGCGGGCGGACTCACCACAGCAAAGCTTTTCCATGGTTCAGCAAATCCGGTTGGCGGACAGGATGCAGTAATTAAAATGCGCTGGGGAGGTTTGCCCGAGGATGTTCTGGTTGAAGATGCAACACCCGGACTGAAACTGGCAATGGGGGAAAATGTGGTTCGAAGGCCTGACCAGTACCCCAATACACGTATGGGAGTTGAGGAAATAATGAGGGATGCTTTTCTTGCAGCAAGGGAATATGAAAAACAATGGAATGATTGGGAAAGCAATGGTAACGGTATTCCGCCCCGCAGGGACCTTCAGCTTGAAGCTCTTCTTGAGGTGCTTAACGGTGAGAGGAAAACCCATGTTCATGCATATCGTCAGGACGAAATGCTTTTGATGATGCGCCTGGCAGAAGAATTTGGTTTTACTGTAGGGACATTTGAACATGCACTGGAGGGTTACAAGATAGCCGACGAACTTCGCGAGCACGGTGCAATACCGGTTGTCTGGAGTGACTGGCACTCTTTCAAGGTGGAGTCATATGACGGTATTCTGCATAATGCAAAGCTTCTGATAGACGCAGGAGTTGTTACCTCTCTTCATTCCGATAATACCCAGATAGCCACCAGGATGAACTGGGAGGCAGGAAAGGTAATAAGGAGCGGTGTTTCACATGAGGATGCGCTGGATTTGATCACAAAAAACCCGGCCATCGCACTTGGTATTGACCATCGCGTTGGTACGCTGGAGTCCGGAAAGGATGCCGACTTTGTTATATGGAACGGGAACCCAATGTCTGCTTTTTCAATTGCAAAACAAACCTGGGTTGACGGAAGGAAGTATTTCGACAGGGAAGAGGATTCCAGAAAGCGTGAAGAGGTTCAGGAAGAGCGTATGAAGCTCATTGAATACCTGCTTGAAAACCGTAACTAGTCAAATTACTCCAAAAAAACATTTTATACAATTATTCAACATAAGAAGATATGAGACAAATGAAAAATATTTTTAAAACAATAACCGGACTAACATTGCCGGTAGCGCTTCTTTTACTGCTTGCCGTCCCTGCAGTTCAGGCGCAAATACCTGCACCTCCGCAGGAGGGACCGGTAGCACTTGTTGGAGGAACGGTGCACACCATGAGTGACGGTGTAATTCAGAACGGAACAGTACTTTTTGAGGATGGCAAAATTACCGCAGTAGGAACAAATGTTGATATTCCTTCAGGTGCTGAGGTAATTGATGTTACCGGAAGGTATGTATATCCCGGACTTATCCATGCGAGTACCACACTAGGTTTGACCGAAATTGGAAGGCTTACTGAAACTGTTGACCTTAATGAGTATGGCAATATCAATCCCAACGTAAGGGCAGAGGTTGCTTTCCATCCTGAAAGCGAGCATGTTCCCACTGCTTCTGTTAACGGCATCACTACCGCAGTTTCAACACCAACTGGCGGACTGATATCCGGAAGGGCAGCTGCCATGATGACAAACGGATGGACATGGGAGCAAATGACGCTCAGATCCTCTGTAGGTATGATGTTGAACTGGCCGGGCATGGGAAACACCAGATCCCGTGATGAAGCATTGAACGAGCTTCAGCAGTTCATTGACGAAGCCCGTATGTACCAGGCGGTAAAATATGCAGCAGGTGAAAGGAATGTGCCGCGTCATTTACATGATGTCCGTCTTGAGTCAATGATACCGGTGCTTGAGGGTGAAATGCCCCTTTTCATAAGGGCAAGTGAACTTCGCCAGATCCAGTCTGCCATAGCCTGGGCTGAAAAGGAAAAACTCAGGATAGTACTTGTAGGAGGAAGGGATGCAGGTTATGTGGCAGATCAGCTTGCAGAGAAAAACATTCCTGTTATACTTACACCGGTAATATCCGGTCCTGCACGTTTATGGGAAGGTTATGACGAATCATACACAACTCCGGCTCAATTATATGAAGCAGGTGTGGAGTTTTGCATAGGAGGCGAGTCATCAGCAGCATATGCATTCCGCCTTTCACACCATGCAGGTTCTGCAGTAGCATTTGGACTGCCTGAGGAAGAAGCTGTTAAATCGCTTACTATTAATGCAGCCAGGATACTTGGTATTGACGATCTGGTAGGATCAATTGAGGTAGGTAAGGATGCAACCCTGATTGTCACAAACGGGAGTCCCGTTGAGCTATGGACCAACGTGGAACAGGTGTTTATTCAGGGAAGACAGGATGATATGATGGACAAGCAGCGCCGGCTGTATGAGAAGTACAAGGAAAAGCAAAGACAGGCTGCTATGTAATATTTGTAATCATTGAATACAGGTATAAAAAAATTGCCCCGAAAACTTCGGGGCAATTTTTTTTGATGCTACATAATGCTATATAAAAATACTACTTTAATCCTTTCTGTCTCAGGAATGGTTCAATCTCGGGCTCCCTTCCACGGAACTTCACATAAGCTTCCATCCCTTCCCAGAGGGCATTTTCGGCAAGTATGTATTTCCTGAACCTTTCAGCTACTTCCTGGTTGAAAAGATCGCCTGTCTCCTTGAATGCCATGAAGGCATCTGCATCAAGAACTCCTGCCCATCTGTATACATAATATCCTGCTGCATAGCCCGGACCGTGTATGTGTCCGAAATAAGTAGTTCTCCACCTGGGGACTATTTCATCAGGCAGATCTATCCTGTTCATCGACTCTTCTTCAAATGCAAGAACGTCAATTTCATCACCGTGATCTGTTGTATGCCAGTCCATATCCAGATATGATGAAGCAAGATACTCGGTCATATCAAAACCCTGGTTGAAATGCTCTGCCCTTCTCAGTCTTTCGATAAGATTATCCGGAATAGGCTCTCCTGTTTCATAATGTTTGGCATAAAGTTTCAGCATCTCAGGTTCACCTGCCCAGTTCTCAAGTACTTGTGAGGGAAGCTCAACAAAATCCCTCGGTACGCTCCTTGCAGTTCTCCTGTACCTGCCTTCAGCAAAGAAATTATGCAAAGCATGCCCGAATTCGTGAAAGTAAGTTGTGACCTCGCTCCAGCTCAGCATAGCCGGCCTGCCTCCTGAGGGTCTGCTGAAGTTCATAACTATAGTGACAATTGGGGAGATCCTTTCCCCGTTTTCCCAGGAGCCCGAGCGGTAAGTACCGCACCATGCACCCTGTCTTTTGCCGGGTCTGGGATGGGGGTCAATAAAGAGAATACCAAGGTGGCTGCCGTCATAGTCAAAAACCTCGTAAGCTTCCACCTCTTCATGGTATACGGGAACTTCGGGACGTTTTTCAAAAGTCAGTCCGAACAGCTTGTTTGCCAGTATGAAGTTCCCTTCCTTTACATTGTCAATTGTAAAATAGGGGCCCAGCTCATCCTCGTCAAGCTCATATTTTTCCTGGCGCACTTTCTCAGCGTAGTACCACCAGTCCCATGGCTCTAAACTGATACCATGTCCTTCCCTTTCAATTATTGCTTCCATGTCCCTTATCTCCATATGTGCCCTGTTCAGGGAAGGAGGCCATATCTCATCAAGGAAGTCGTATACATTCTGTGGGTTTTGAGCCATCTGGATGTCCAGGAAGTATTCCGCATAATTATTAAAACCGAGCAGGCGTGCCATTTGGTTGCGGAGCTGTATAAGCTCAGCGAACAGATCCTTGTTGTCGTAGTCATTATCATTGTTGGCCCGGTTTATGAATGCTGTGAAGATCTCTTCACGCAGGTCTCTTCTTTCAGAGTAGGTAACAAAAGGTATCCAGCTCGGCTTGTGAAGTGTTATAACCCATTTGTCTTCCAGTCCTTCCCTCTCGGCTGCTTCTGCTGCCGCCGAGATAACCCCTGAAGGCAGTCCTGCCAGGTCTTCTTCATCTTCCATAACGAGGATGAAATTGTTTGTTTCTTCAAGCACATTCTCTCCAAGCTGAAGGGATATCATAGATATCCTTTCATTCAGTTCCTTCAGCAATTCGCGGTCTTCTTCAGGGAGTGCCGCACCGTTCCTCTCAAAGTCACGGTAATACACTTCCACGAGCCTCATCTGCTCACGGTCGAGATCCTTATCGTGCCTGTTTTCGTAAACAGTTCTGATACGCTCAAACAAATCCTGGTCCATGCTTATCTCATTGCTGTGAGATGACAGCATTGGTGTTGTTTCACGGGCTATCTCCTGAAGCCTTGGATTTGTTTCTGCGCTTCTGACACCTCCGAATACGGAATTTACACGCCTTAAGAGCTCGCCGGCATTGTCATAGGCAACGATTGTGTTTTCAAATGTTGGCTCTTCGGGATTATCGATTATTGCATCAATTTCGTCCCTGTGCTGTCTTATTGCTTCTTCCAGCGCAGGAAGGTAATGCTCATCATCAATCCGGTCAAACGGGGGAGCGTCAAAGGGTGTATTGTAGTCTGTCAGGAATGGGTTGTCCCTCAATCCCGGGTCACCACATCCACCCATGAAAAGAATCAATGGTAAAAACATCAGGAATAATGATCTCATTTTAATAATAATTTTTGGTTTATAATTTGGGAATATTTCCATAAAAAAACTATTCATCAAAAAATTATATTGCTAAAACAAATATATTACATTAAAACAAAGTTATTGACATTATTTTTAAAAATCGCAGTTTTTATCAAATAGGCGATAGAGGTTCTTTGAAACATATTTTTTATTTTGGCAGCTCAAAAATATTGAAAAAAACAGATATGAGAGGAGATCCAAAACTTTATAAAATACTTGCCGAACTCAATATTGAATATGATTACCACGAGCATCCTCCGGTAGCCACTGTTGAAGAGGCTTCACGTTACTGGAAAGACCTTGAATCGGCTCACTGCAAAAACCTTTTTTTCAGGAATCACAAGGGCAGCCGCCATTACCTTGTGATACTCGAACATTCCGCTTCTCTTGAAATAAAGGATCTTGAACAGAGATTAAAACAGGGAAAGTTGTCATTTGCATCTCCGCGCCGGATGAGAAAGTATCTTGGGCTCGAACCGGGATCTGTTTCGCCGTTTGGATTGATCCATGACTCTGAAAATCATGTACATATTTTTATTGATGAAAACCTCAGGAATTCTGAAAAGATCAGTTTTCACCCAAACCTGAATACTGCCTCACTTATAATATCATATTCTGATTTTATTAAGTTTCTGGAGTGGGCAGGAAACAGTTATGAGTATGTGAAGCTTTACGGTTAAACTTCCCATAACGGAAAAAGCTGTACAGTTTTGTGTTTAAGGGCTGGTGTCTGATGAAATATTACTGGTCTTTTATGCATCTTACTGAAAGGCCGTTTCTCATGTGAAAAGTGCCTTCCTCAATGTCGCTACCATCATAGGCAATGGTTTTGAACCAGGCATATGAGTTGTCAAAGGCCGAGGATGTCCACCAGTCGCCATAGCTTCCAAGATAATGGAACCTCCCGTTGCCATAGCGGTAACCCCCGGGGAGTGCATTGAAGCCGGTTTCATTTGTTGCACCTTCATTGGGCCTTCTCCATCTCCTGCTGGTTGACTTCAGTTTGCCTCCGGCAACATCCTTGCCGTCAAGTGCAAGGATCAGCTCCCACCAGTCGTTGTGATCAGGTACCCGCCAGCCTGCGGGGCACAGTCCTCTTTCATCCTCAACTGCGTACCAATTGTAAAGAGCACCATATATCCGTGCAAAAAGCCTGAAATTCATGTATATCGAGTAGGCGCCTGTTTCAAGGGATGCCCATTCATTATTATTCCTTACATTGGGAACAGGGTCGCCATTACTGTAATGTGTAACCCTGAGGTTTTCGGCCATCCAGACCTGGTTGCCAATAAGGACTGTTTCATATTCATTCCCGTCAATATCGGTTAGTGTTCCGTAAGCGGTGGTATGGACTTGCGACCAGCTTATAGTTGCCGATAAGAAAAAAAGAATTGCTGCAGTTGCTTTAACCTTATATATCATAATATTACAGCTGTTTTATGTTTTCAGCATCTTCCGGATCAATAATGTATAGGTGTAACCAGTATGTAAATGTAGAGGAAATTTTAATCAAAAAAAAAGCGGCCCGAAAGCCGCTTTATCATAGGAGTTAAACATATTCTTATCTGCCCATTCGTGCACCGAAGAAAATGGCATTGGCAAAAAGCTTGCTGTTGCCGAACCAGAAAGCACGGAAGTTGGGGTTGTGGGCAATTGTAATAATATTACCCCTGCCCCTTGAATTTACAAGAATTCCGGCTGAATTATTTACAATCTCTTCATAAGGTTTCCAAACGTATCCGCTCATCAGAGCATCATCGGTAAATATAAGCGGGTTCGAGAACGGGTTGCCTTCTTCCGGTTTTACTGCAAAAGTACCCGATACATAAACCGGAAGTTTTTCATTTCTGTACCCGTAGCCAATCGGGTGTGTAGTATCCAGTTTTGCTTCAAATATTGTGCCCGATATCCTTCTTGCACCGCGGTGTTCAGACCGGATGTTGTATGGAAGCATTACCGGTTCTTCAATATCAGGACCTGAAACAAAATCCATATTGACGAAACCGTTTCTTTCAAGCCACCTGTTGGCTGTACCGAATGCCACAATAGTTCCTCCTCCGCGCAACCAGCGGTCGAGATTCTCCCTGCCCGATTCGGTTATTCCTCCGTATCCCCCTGATGTCATTATAATGACGTTATACCTGCTAATATCGGCATTGTTGAACCTGTCAATTTCCATCTTTGTTGAAGGTATCCTGTAGCGCTGGTCGAGCAGGTGCCATGCTTCACCGGCCTCCCTGCTGTTCGTTCCGGGTCCTATCAGGATCATTATCTCAGGTTTATCAAGTGATGAAAAGCTTGGACTTCCCAGGTGTATGCCTTCCTTTGCCAGACTTGTTTCAGTTGCATGAAAGGTAACTCCTGTTTTGGATGCCGCTTCACGTACATACTCATATATTTTATCAGAATCAACATCCTGTATCTGTACCGGAATTGAAATGGTTCCGAAGTTTAAGTCTACAAGCTCTTTTTCTGCATTATAGATGCTGAATGGAGCGGTTGCAACTTTTGTTCTCAGGCCTTTGTTTTGCAGGTAATACAAAGCTTTTGGCGCATAGTATTCATCCCATTCGAAAAGGTAGGCATTTTCGGTTTTGCCTCCAACAACCCTTCCCGTTGGGAAAGCAACCTCCTCAACAAGATTTCCCTGAATGGAGGAAAGTTGTCTGGATGTAGTTATTTTGTCATATGGCAGGTTGAATGCCAGGGGCTTTGTCCATGTGGAAACGTCGTAGAAAAGGCTGTCCTCAAACTCCAGTACTTTTTCGAACATTGACTGAATAAGCCTGTACTGGCGCTGCTTAAGAGGAACCACCCATGATTTGCCCGGTGAGTAGGTTTGCCCTCCTATCTCCACACTTTCGTTTATTTCGTAAAAATTGATGCGGTGTGTTTTAAGTATGTCAAGAAGGTGGTAGTTTTTGCCCATATCGTACTGGTCGCCGAATATATAAGCTTCAAAGTCTTCCTGGTTTGCCTCTTCAATTGCGGAGGTATAGAACCAGCGAAGGTGCTCAAGCAGTGTTTCCCTCATCTCAAAACCAGCCTCAACAGAAGAAAGGGATACAACAACCTGATTTTTTATTGTTTTGGCAAAACTCAGCAGTCCGTGAACGGTTTCACGAAGGTGTCCCCTTGAAGAAGCCTGCTCAAAAAGAATTCCTATACAGCCGTGCACATCCGGGTAGGTTGAGCCTTTCCCGAAATAGAAATCGTCAAAACCCTGCTGTGTGTAGTAGTGCTGGCCTATCCTGTCGAATCCGGCAGCATGGTACATTGCCACTTCCATTGTCAGCTCATCTGTTCTCCGGGGAATTCTGGGGTTTACCCTTTCCGGTACTCCCGGCTGGAAGAAGAATGTATTGTTTGAGCCGAACTCGTGAAAGTCGCCGTTGATGTTGGGCATCCAGTTGTGGTATGCGTTTACCCTGCCGTAGCTTTCGGGGTGCTGCGCAGGCAGCCAGTCGCGGTTCAGGTCAAACCAGTAGTGGTTGGTTCTTGAACCAGGCCATACATCGCTGAATTCCCTGTCGTTCACATCGGGATTAAGTGTATGGCTTCTGTGCCTGTTAACCCAGCTTGCAAACCTGTCCTGTCCATCCGGGTTGAGTGAAGGGTCAATAATAATCACAACATTGTCAAGTGTTTCATTCACCTCCATGCTCATGCCGGCAGAATAGTAATATGCAACAAGGGGGGCGGCATTGTGGGCGCTGGGTTCGTTTCCGTGAACGCCATATCCAAGCATCACTACTGAAGGCATATTGCTTATATCCATATCCGCTGATCTTTCGGGATCAGTGAGAGCCAGATGATTTTCCCTGATAGATTCTATATTTCTTATATTCTCCTCGGATGAGATTACAAGGTGAACAAGAGGTCTTTGCTGATGCGAACGGCCGTACTCATAGATCATAGCCCTATCGGACGATTCAGCTATAAGTTGCATATACTGAACGGAAAGGGGATGATGGATGTGCCATTCGCCGATCTGGTAACCCAGGAATGATTCAGGTGTGGGAATTGATTGGTCATATTGTATATCAGGCAGATAGTATGTAAGGTCTACCTGTGCGCCAACACGCAGGAATATGAAGAAAAGTAAAGGGATAAAAATGAATTTTTTCATGGTTTATGGTTTTAGATTGAAAAATTATTTTCGACCCGCCAATTTATGAATTTTTTGTGTAAAGTTTATTTATAATTTATTTCAAAACATTAAGAATAATGAGGGTTGTTGCGTAAAGAGTTAATAATCCGGAAGTTTTCTATCAGGTAATTCAGCAATTAAAACCAGCCGGTGCAGATTTCAGCCAGCCGGTGCAGATTTCAGTCAGCCGGTGCAGATTTCAGCCTGCCGGTGCAGATTTCAGCCAGCCAATGCAGATTTCAGCCTGCCGGTGCAGTTTTCAGCCAGCCGGTGAAAAAGTATCAATCCTGATTTTCTGGAAAACCTATTAAAAAGTTAACCCATCTCACAGATCTTTCTGAGTCTGTTATGGTCGTGTAAGGTTATGTATTTGCCTTCAATACTAATTATCTTATCTTTCCTGAACTCAGAGAGAATGCGGATCACATTCTCGGTGCTCATATCAATTAACTGTGCTATCTCTTTTCTGCTTATTGGCAGTTCAAAATGGTCTTTTCCGTAGATATGCTCGGCAAAGAAAAGTATAATGTAGGCTATCCTTCCCCGGAGCTGCCTGGAATTGATCTTCAGTCTTGCATTAACAGCATCATTTGCAGCAAGGCTTATCTTTTCAATAATATCCATTGCAAATCCGCTATTCTCTTCAAGTAGTTGTTTCATTAACCGGAAATCAATTCCGCAAACAACTGAATCTTCAATGGCAGTAACTGTATACAGGTATTCCTTTTTGGAAAAAAAGTTCAGAAGTCCGATAAAGTCATCGGGTTTAGCAACATTGATAATATGTTCCTTATTGTTTTTCCCGGTTTTTAAAAGTTTTACAAGTCCTTTCCGAAGAAAAAGAAAATTGATTATTTCATTCCCTTCATTACATATTATTTCACCCTTTTCAAAAAGAAAGGTGTTATGGTTTTGTAAAATCCGGTTGAACTGCTCATCAGTCAATTTTTCCAGTAACCCCTTGTGTTCAATACATTCCTGTCCGGTCTGATTTCCTTTATTGTTATCCATTTAAGCTATCGTACTTATGATATTTATCATTAATGATATATGTCAGTGCAAATAAAACATCAAAATGTCATGATAGTTGTATAATTGCATATGTAAAATTCCTAAACGAATTTAAAACTATAAAATATTTAACAAAAACAGGTATGAAAAAAATAGTGATTTTAGGAGCAGGAACCGGCGGCACCATTATGGCGAACAAGCTGCGTAAAGCACTTGATAAAGGCGAGGCAGAAATAACCATAGTTGACAGGGACAAAACACATTATTATCAGCCAGGACTGCTGTTCATCCCGTTTGGAATATACAACAGGGATGACGTTATAAAACCCAAGGCAGATTTTATTCCGCCAGGTGTTAAGCTTGTATTCAAATCAATTGAAAAGATAGAACCTTCCGAAAACAGGGTATTGCTTGAGGGCGGTCAGGTTCTCAATTACGATTACCTTATAATAGCAACAGGAACGAATATCGATATTGACGAAACTCCCGGAATGAATGGAGAACTATGGGGCAAGAGGATATTCGACTTTTATACCATTGAAGGGGCAACAGCATTAAGGGAGTTTTTCCGTGACTGGGAGGGAGGCAACATGGTTGTAAATGTAGCGGAATATCCCATCAAGTGTCCTGTTGCACCGCTGGAGTTCACATTTCTTGCCGATTCGTACTTCACTGAGGCTGGAATACGCGACAAGGTAAATATCAGCTATGTTACACCTCTTTCAGGTGCCTTCACAAAACCCAAGGCATCCAAAATGCTTGGTGAACTGCTTGTGGAAAAGAATATTAATGTAATCCCTGAATTTTCACTGGAAAGTGTTGACAATGAAAAGAGGGTGATCCGTTCCTATGACGAAAGGGAAGTCCCCTTTGACGTATTAACAATTATCCCCACCAACAAAGGGAGTGCACTTGTGGAAAAAAGCGGGATGGGAGATGACCTTAACTTTATTCCGACCGACAAGTACACATTGCGCTCAAAGAATTACGAAAATATTTTCGTACTCGGGGATGCTTCAGATATACCAACCTCCAAGGCAGGTTCGGTTGTACACTTCGCCTCTGATGTAGTTTTCGATAACCTGATGAGCCTGATGGAGGGAAGGCCTATGAAGGCCAAATTTGACGGACATTCCAACTGTTATATAGAAACCGGCTTTGGCAAAGGGTCAATAATTGATTTCAATTACGATACGGAGCCGTTGCCCGGAACTTTTCCTTTACCCGGAATAGGTCCTTTCGGACTGCTGCAAAATACAAAAATGAATCATTACGGAAAGGTGCTTTTTCGCTGGCTTTACTGGCATATAATATTAAAAGACAAGGAGTTGCCCATTGAATCGCAAATGACGATGGCCGGGAAAAAATTATAAAATATTTCACTCATGGCAGAAAATAATACTGATATACAAAAACAGATCAATGAGCTGAATACAAAGCTTGACCTGGTACTTGAGCATGTAAACCAGCAACGCCTGAAAAGGGAGATGGCAGATGACCTCATGGCTGACCTTTCAATTGTTGCAAGGGATGCGTGGGACTCAACAGTGAAGGAACTCGATGACCAGGGTATCGAGCTGGATCTTGATGATATCAGGCAGCTGATATTTAAGTTCATTAAAAACATAAAAAATTTCAACCATGCTATATCTTTCTTTGAGAGTATGAACGATATGATTAAAGATGCTGCCCCGGTAGTGAACGAGATGGGAATAGATGCAATCAGGAAGATGCATGAATTTGAAAATAAAGGATATTTCGATTTTATACGGGAATCGGGAGTTATAGCAGACAGGATTGTGACCCGGTTTACAGCAGAAGATTTACGCAGGCTGTCAGATAACGCCGGAAGCGTTGCCGATCTTTTGCGAAACCTTACCGATCCTGAACTGATAAAATCGATGAACAAAATGGCTTTGGTGATGAAGAAGATCACTACTTCAGAAGTTGCGGAATACAGTCCATGGAAAACCCTGAAAGCAATGAATTCCAAAGATATGCGCAAAGCAGCCGGACTTATGATGGCCTTTGTTAAAAACATGAACGATGAACAGGCAGAGGAATTACCGGTTCAAAACAATGAATAACTATTATAAACAATTAAAAACCAATATCATGGCACAAAAAACTATAGCCGGACATAGTGTAAATCTAACCGATGAAGGTTACCTTGAAGACCACACTCAATGGAACAGTGAAATAGCCAAAGAAATTGCACGCGAAGAAGGCATTGAGTTAACAGACAAGCACTTTCAGGTGCTGGAATTCCTCAGGAAAAAATTTGAGGAAGGAACCGAACTTACCATCAGGAAGGTCGGCAAATCGGGTATTGCAGACATAAAAGAGTTATACAGGCTCTTTCCCGGCGGACCGCTTAAAAAGAGCTCAAGGATAGCCGGCATACCCAAGCCAACATCATGTGTATAAATCTGAAAAAATAGCGATATGGACAAAAAAAGTAACGGCAGTATAAAAAAAGTTTCGATAATCTGTGCCAAGGGCAACCTGGAAGATGTCTATGCAGCTCTTGTGCTTGCAAACGGTGCGGTAATGGAAGGTATTGAGGCAAAGCTCTTCTTCACCTTTTTCGGGATGGACGCAATAATCAAAAAGAGGATGAACAAGCTTCATACCGCTACGGTGGGTAATCCGGCACTCAGGATGCCGAACGGCAGCAGGATGCCGAAGCTGCTTGGACTGATACCCGGCGTACAGGCAATGGTTTCCAAAATGATGAAAAAGGAGATGGACAAACTGGATGTCCCGCCCGTGGATGAATTCCTTGATATGATAACCGCTGGCGGAGGTGAAGTATATGCCTGCAAGCTTGCTTTTGACATGTTCAAAATGAAAAAGGAAGATCTCAGTGAGCATGTATCCGGAATCCTTACAGTAGGAGAGTTCTACGAAAAAGCAGGAGGGGAGGATTCACAGATAATTTTCACCTGATAAAATTTTTTAACAGGATCAGGTTTTACCGGGACTGCCCTGGCAAGTCCCGGTAATCAGGCCTGATTTATATCGCTGTGGTAATTATTATACTTTACCACACTGTAAAACTCCTTTCTTATCTTTTTACGTTTTCTTCCTGCCGGATATCCAAGGGTGATGATCAGCAAAGCCCTTTTTGACTCCGGTATGCTCAACAACTCTTTTACCTTTTTCTCGTTGAACCACCCTATCATACAGGTACCCAGGCCTTCCGCTTCAGCCTGGAGGCACAACTGGATTGCACTTATCCCAACGTCCATGGAAGTGAATTTCTTGTCCCTTATCATTTCTCCCAGTTTGGATGTCAGGTTGGGCCTTTCCTCAACAATTACAATATGTACCGGGGCTTGTTTGGTGAAATGGTTCAGGGGCAGCAGCCTGTTTGCAGTTGTATCGGCAACAGCATTTTTCAGTTGCGGTTCATCAACCACAATAAAGGTCCACGGTTGTGAATTGCAGGCAGATGGTGCAAGTCTTGCCGCTTCCAGGCAACGGTTCAGTTTTTCCTTTTCGACCGCTTTCTCAAGGTATTTGCGGTCGCTTTGCCTGTTTCTGATTATCTCCAGTAATTCTTCCGGTGATATCATAATTAATATCCTGCAGCTTGTCCGTCTTTCCTCGACTCGGATGCACCATAATAAACATTGTTTACCCAGTCGTACATAATTGCCTGGTAGCCTCCGAATCCTCCAACATTCCATTGGATCCTGTGGCCTTTGCCAAGCAATTCCCTTATCACCTCAAAATCGAAACCGCTTTCAAGATTAACTGTTCCACCTCCTGTCATTGTCTCGCCTGTAGGTTGGGATGATCCCATATGCCTGATCCTGGGTGCATCACCAGCTTCCTGCAGGTTCATCCCGAAATCAACCATGTTGATTACGATCTGTGCATGCCCTTGAGGCTGGAAGTCACCACCCATTACGCCGAAGCTCATATACGGCCTGCCGTCTTTTGTGACGAATCCTGGTATAATTGTATGGAAGGGGCGCTTGCCGGGCTCATAGGTATTGAAGTGGCCTTCCTCAAGATTGAATGCTTCACCGCGAGTCTGGAGCACAAATCCGAGTCCCCACGGAGTCATACCGGAACCCATCCCACGGTAGTTGCTTTGAATAAGAGAGACCATATTGCCATCCTTATCGGCTGTAGTGAGATAAATGGTGTTTGGGGCGTCAGGTATTCCGGGCTCGTAGGTTCTTGCTGCCCTGTCAGGATCAATAAGTCTCCTTCTTTCATCAGCATAATCCTTTGAAATAAGTCTTTCAAGGGGTACATCGCTGAAATCCATATCAGCATAATACTTCGCCCTGTCTTCAAAAGCAAGCTTTTTGGCTTCGATGAAATGATGCAAATATTCAGCACTACCAAATCCCATTGAAGCAATATCGTAGCCTTCAAGTATATTGAGAATCTGAAGTACGGCAATACCCTGTCCGTTCGGCGGGATTTGCCAAACGTCATAGCCCCTGTAATTGGTTGATGCCGGCTCAACCCATTCAGATGTGTGGGCTGCCATATCTTCATAGGAAAGGAATCCTCCCTGCTCTTCAATATATTCGCCTAAAGTCCGTGCTATATCCCCGCGGTAAAACTCTTCGCGTCCTCCCCTGGCAATTCTTTCATATGTGTTTGCCAGGTCGGGGTTTCTGAAAATTTCCCCTTTTCCGGGTATGGTTCCATCAGGGGAGAATGTTTCTGAGAAATTGGGATACCTGGAAAGCGACCTTATACCTCGTTCAAGGTAGTAGGCAATAACTTCAGTTACCGGAAAACCTTCACGGCCATAAAATATTGAAGGCTCAAGTATCTTTTCCATGGACAGTTTCCCGAAACGCTCATGCAGTTCAAACCATCCGTCAACTGCACCGGGTACGCTCACGGAAAGAGGTCCGCGTGAAGGGATCCTGTTGTAGTCATTCTCTTTGAACCATTCCAGTGTAAGTGACTTTGGAGAGCGCCCGCTTGCGTTCAGTCCGTAAAGCTGTTCAGTTTCGGCGCACCAGACTATAGCAAAAAGGTCACCACCAATTCCGCATCCGGTGGGCTCTGTAAGTCCCAGCATAGCATTTGCTGCAATAGCGGCATCAACAGCCGATCCGCCCTGCTTCAGAATATCAACAGCCACCTGTGTGGCAAGAGGCTGGCTTGTAGCGGCCATTCCGTACTGACCCAGAACTTCAGAGCGTGAGGCAAAATTTCTGCCGGTGATACGGTCTTGTGAAAACATACTCAGGGAATAAGTGATTAGAAATAAACAAAGAAAAAGCTTTTTCATGGTGTAGGTTTGTTTGGTTTACTAAACTATTAACTCGTTTTTTACAGGATAAATGTAAATAAAATTTCCAACTGATAAAACATATCAGGCAATAAAGTCCCTGATTGGAAAAGTTGTTTTGCAGGACGCTTCTATTGCTGTTTCACAAATCCCTGATCATCCAGATGCTGCAGGATGTATGGCCGGATTTGCCAAGAGGGTGGCTTATATTCCTGAACCCCTGTTTTTCGTATATCCTCACTGCATGTGAAAATTCCGGCATACTTTCTATATAGAGTTTTTTGTATCCCATCGATTTTGCTGCCTCTATGCATTTCTCCATGAGAGTCCTTCCAATACCCATTCCCCGGTAATCCCTGTGAAGGTAATACTTTACAAGCTCAGCCGTATCTTTATCCAGTCCTTCGGTTGGATATACCCCGCAGCAGCCGCATATTTGTCCTTCCACCTCTGCAACCAGTAGAAGGGAATTACTTCTGCTGAAAAGAGCGCTCAGGTTGTCGGTTGTTGGGTCGGAATATACAGTGCCCTGACGGGGTGCGTTATGTTCGTCAAAAACTTTACGGATCAGCTTAGCCAGATTTAAATTGTCTTCCTTTTTGACTTCCCTTATGGTGATGTTGTTTGCCATGAGCTATAAAACCCGAAATATAATAATTTACACCCGGATTATGCACAATTTCAGTGAGCATTAAAAAGCTCTACAACTGATCAATTTTATAGGCAAGAATGAAATCATTCTCTGACAACCCCTTGATTGCATGTGTTGAGAGTTCTATAACAACCCTGGCGTAGAATATGTGTATATCAGGATGATGGTCTTCATCCTCAGCAAGGTCAGCTACTTTGTTTACAAAAACCATTGCATGCCTGAAATTGACAAGCTTGAACTCCCTGGTTATTTTCCTGTCATCCACAACCTGCCATTCTCTGTTTATCTCCTGCATGTACTTCTCAATCTCCTTCCTGTCCATCGGAGGTATTCCCCCTTCACAAGGTTTGCATTTTTTATTACCCAAATCCATATCACTTGTTTTTTTACTGTTCAACAACCTTATTTTAAATATACAACAAGTCTGATACAGCAAATGTTTAATAACTCTCTTTCATAACAGACCCGGAAGTTATGTTTAAACTAATTTTCATACCTTTGGGTTACAGTGCATGGAAATTGTTAAACATCAAATACTAAAATGATGAAGCAGAAAATTTTTCAAATCAATCAAATTACCGGATACCTGCTGGTTCGAATTATCCTGGGTTATGTATTCCTTGTTGCAGGTTTGCAAAAGTTCATTTTCCCCGATGATATGGGGCCAGGTCGTTTTATAGAAATGGGGTTCCCATTCCCTGAATTTACCGCTTATTTTGTTGGCTTTTTTGAAACTCTGGGAGGTTTTCTGATTTTGATCGGGCTGGCTTCCCGTCTGGCTGCTATACCCCTGGCAATTACCATGGTTGTGGCAATTATCACAACTAAATTCCCTCAGTTTTCAGATGGCTTCTGGGCATTTGCCCATTCCGCCAGGCTCGATATTTCGATGCTTCTTACAAGTATCTTTGTAATTTATAACGGTTCAGGAAGATATTCCGTGGATAAAAAATATTTCGGATAGCAGGCTCTACAATAGTCAGCTCAATTCTTCTGTCAACTTGTTTTTTTCTCAACAGGTTTACTCGTATTGAACTTATCAATTTCTTTTTCCAGAAAATAACTTAAAACTGTTCTGATAGCTACGATGCTGGCCAGAATAGCTATTCCTTCAAGTTTTGGGTTTATAACCGTGGCAATAATATCAGCTGCAATCAGAAATTCCAGCGCCATTAGCAGGTAAGAGGCAAACCGGTGGCGTACCGATTCTCGCTCATGGTATATCGATTTTTTTTTAAACCTGTTGAACTCAAGGCTCAATAACCTGATAACAGTTAAAATCACTCCCCAGACAATTATTGCCACACCAATACTGCTTATGGCGATGTACAGATATTCAAAAAAAGTTTTCAGAAAGGTTTCCATAATGAGTTGTATTTTTAAAAACCTGCTCTCTCAATCCAAAACAGCAAAAGAATAATCAGTCCGGCCACAGGTATAATTACCCCCCAGTCGTTTACTTTCAATAGGCGGGGTATCGTAATACTCCCTAAATCACCTTTTTTAAGGATACCATCCTTAAGACCTGGATACATAATGGCAAAAATCCAGGTACCCAATAGAATGCCTGCCAGACCACCTGTTACTGCATCCAGATAACCATTACCAATCGCTCCTGCAATGGTGCCGGGGCAATAGCCCAGCACGGCAAAGCCGACACCAAATATCAGACCGCCTATAACATTCATACCGAATGAGCCGCTCTTCAGTGAAAGCTCGATCCAGCCCAGAGATTTCATGAAATAAATACCAATCATACCGGTTACAACTGCCGAGAGCATTATTTTCAAGACCGTAAAATCGTTGAGCAATAACTGGCCAACAATTACATTGTAATTGGTTACTCCTCCTTTGTGCAGCAAAAAGCCAAACAGGATGCCAAAACCCAGGCCAAAGAACAAGGGTCTTTTATCTTCTTTTGCTACCAGATTTTTTTCATCTTTTGAAGTTTCTGCAACTTTGTTTTTTTGTTCCATAATTATCTGGTTTGAGTTAAGCTATAAAATAATAAATGATATGGGCAGTTAGAATGCCCCCGATAAAAAAGAATATAGCCGAAATCCAGCTCGAAACTGCCAGTTGCATTGTTCCGCTTATTCCATGTCCACTGGTGCATCCGTCGGCAAAGCGGGCTCCAAAGCCAAGAATGATACCACCGGCTAAAGCAACAAGTACCCTAAGTAGTGCACCCTCGCCAAAAGCTGAAGCCCAGAGTGATGGTACCCAGACCCCAACCTGAAAATCGCCGGAGATAATTGCCGAAAGGAATGACCCTGCCACGACTCCTACAACCAGCATCCACTGCCAGTTTATGCGAAGTTTAATTTTTTTGTAATAGGGCCTCTGTTTGGCTTTTTCTCCTGAAATCATACTTTCAATCATCCCGCTGGTTTGGGCAAATGATGTTGATGTGGCAATGGGCTTGCCCGAGATAAGGAAGCTAAACCAACTCAATACACCTATGCCGATACCTGCCGCATAGGGAGACCAGTTGGTGCTTGTCAAAACTGAAGCAATTGTTTCCATATTTTTTACTGGTTAAAATGGGTTTTCACTTCTTCTACTTTTGAATAAAACCTTGAGCCGTGAGGGTTTTGGCAAACTGAACAGCGTTTGGTGTAGCCTGCAGCGCTATATCCGGTTATGCCTCCTGCTACATTGAACAGCCTCTTAAAACCGTGTTGTCCCAGAATGCTTGCAGCCAGACTGCTGCGGTTACCTGAGCTGCATATAATGATAATGGGAACTTCCTTGTTCAGCTTTGTATGCCTTTCACGCAAATCGGCCACAGGAATGTTGACGGAACCTTCGATATGGCTGTTTTCATATTCCTGCGGTGCCCTTACATCAAGCAAAACGAATTTATCGGATCCTGTTGCCATATCGTGAAGATCTTCTGCTGATACCTGGGCAATTGAACTGGTTCTGTATCCCTTCACTGCCCATCCGGCCATTCCTCCATCCAGATAACCTACAATTCGGTCCTGTCCCACGCGCCTTAGCCAGACATTTGTTTTTTCCGCTTCCCTGAAACTGTCTGATACAACCAGCAGGTCTTTGTCGAGTGGCAGTACCCAGCCGGCAAAGGTTGGCAGATTGCCGTTGAAGTCGAGGCTCCATGATCCCGGAATGTGCTGGCTGCCAAAAGCAAGGTAGCTGCGGGTATCAACAACAGCAACATTTTCCTTTTCAATCATTTCCCTGAACACTTTTGGGTTAAGCTCCTGCATTCTTGGCAGTTGTGAGATTAGGGCAGGCCCTTTCCGGTTAATGTCGCTGCAACGGCTGAAGTGGTCGGGTGCGGGGGGCATATTTTCGGTAAGCGACCTGATAAACTCATCCTTATCTTTAATTTGTAGTGCAGCATTGTATTTTCTTTCGTAGCCGATGGTGGAGTGTCGTTTGGCGCCCATTGCCCTTCCGCAGAGAGAACCGGCACCGTGTGCAGGCAGTACTTCGCAAAAGTCAGGCAGTTTTAAAATTTTGTCATGCAGGCTGTGGTAAAGCTTGCCGGCAAGCTCCACGGCCATATCGGGGAAGAGGTCGGGTCTCCCCACATCGCCGACAAAGAGAGTGTCTCCCACGAAAGCACATACTGGGTCTTCCCCCCGGGAAGTATCAACTACCACGAAGCACAAATGTTCGGGTGTATGGCCGGGAGTCTCCAAAACTTTGACGATCATATTTTCAATTTCAATGGTATCGCCTTCGCTTAATGCAACATGGTCGAAGGTGCATTTAGCCGATTTGGCCACATAGATTTTGGCTCCCGTTTTTTCAGCCAGATCCATATGCCCCGAAATAAAATCGGCGTGGAGGTGGGTCTGCAGGATATGAGTGATCTCCACACCCAGCGCACGGGCCTCTTCAAGATAAATATCAGTGTCACGTTGCGGGTCAATAACAGCACAAATATCTGACCCGGCCAGAATGTATGAACTGTGTGCGATCTTGTTGATAAAAAAATGTTTAATCAGCATAAAAAAGGGTTTTTAGTTGGTTTTGACATATTTGTTTATATGATGAAGAAATAGAACATAATAACAGTAATTACCAGAAAAATAATTGTCATTCCACTCCCGGCCTTTATGTAATCAGCGTTGCGATATCCTCCCGACGACATAAGGAAAGCATTCACCTGATGGGTTGGCAGAATAAAGGAGTTGGATGCACAAACAGCTGCCATCAGTACAAGTGGCCGGGGGTCAATGTCTGCAATTCCGGCCATTCCCATTACCAGTGGGGCCAGCACTACAATAGCCCCGACATTGGACATAAACAGTGAAAAGACGGTTGACAACACCCCAACCATCAGAACGAAGTAAACGGGATGCAAATCAACAACCACTTTCATAACAGATTCAGCAAGGAACATAGCGGCGCCTGTGTTTTGCATGGCCACTCCCAAAGGGATTAAACCTGCCAGCAAAAAAACCACTTTCCAGTCAATAGCTTCATAGGCTTCACCAATATTGAGCACACGGGTAAAGACCATACAAACGGCGCCTGTTAAAAAAGCCATCGAGATGGGAAATCCAGCCATTGCCAGGATAATGGCAAAAACAAAGCAGCCTATTGCCGGCCATGTTTTTGACTTCTCTTTTTTATCCACATCAAAGCCTGTTAGGACAACAAAATCAGTGCTCTCTTTCAATCCTTTAACATTATCCCACCGTCCATAAATAATAAGGGAGTCGCCCGGGCGGATTTCGACATCAGAAAAATCACCATCTACTCTTTCTCCTTTATTGAAGAGTATTACAGGTTCAACAGCGTATCGTTTTCGTAAAGAATACTCTCTGATACTTTTTCCGGTGAGTTCAGAGCCCGGCGGAATTATTATCTCCGCAAAACCACTAACATTCGGATTAAAATCATCGGAGAAATAACGTGAACCAGAAACGTCCTCAAGCTTATAGTCCTTTGAAAACCGCTCAATGTTCCCGGCAGAGCCCAGAACAGCAAGTATTTGCCCCTCAGCAAGTTTGGTTTCACGCCATGGGGCGTAAACCACCTCATCTCCCTTTCCGATACCCAGCAGGTTTACATGGTATTTATCCCACAAGCCAGCCTGTTCCGGTGTTTTGTCAATCAGGGGACTATTCTGGTCAATGGAAAGAAATTTCACGCTGTCTGGCAAATTCAGCTTCTCCACCAGTCTTTCCTGCTCTGTTTTGCCAGTTTCCCCAATTTCTTTTTTTGGCAGGACTTTACTTCCCAGCAGCAGGAAGTAAACAATACCCGATAACAGGAGTACAATTCCAACAGGGGTTACACTGAACAGGTTATATGCGTCATGCCCCTCGTTTCTTAAAAGATCATTCACCAGGATAAGCTGACCGGAACCAACCATGGTAAGTGTGCCTCCCAGTATGGCAGCAAACCCTATGGGCATAATAAGCGATGATGCCGGGATCTTTGTTCGACGTGAAACCTTAATAACCCCGGGCAAAAACAGTGCAGCAGCACCAATATTTTGAATTAACCCCGACAGCACGCCGGTTGAAGCTGACAGCAAGCCAACTAAATTTCGCTGGTTGGTGCCGGCCTTTTTGATAATAAATTTTGAAAATTCGTCCATTATCCCAGTGTGGACAATGCCCCGCCCCAGTATCATTACGCTCAGCATGGCTATAACGGCATTGCTTGAAAACCCGGAAAACATTTCCTGCGGGGTTAATATTCCTGTCCAGCCAAGTGCCAGCATGCAGGCAATGGCAACAATATCTATGCGGACCACTTCGAATACCAGCATTATTATTGTGACGCTGAGGATTATCAATGCTATAATAATATCTGGTTCCATTTCTCTGTTATTTTCGTTGCCGATTTCTTTTAAAGCCTCGTGTGCCATGCATTACCACACACCTGATCCAGGCTCTGAATAGATTTCTAAAATACAAATTATTATTAAAGAATCTGTTAAGCAACTGAAAATTTTCCTGAGGCTGAAAACCCCTTATTCACGGTGGTAAAGTTGTGAAGCATTTTTTTTCAATCCTTCCTTTGAATGCGGAGCAGTCCACCATACTGAATATACTCATCCAGCCTGCAGGAGGGGACAAGCTTGCCATCATAAACACACAGGTCGGGACAGCTCTCACACATATCACACGTTCCGTCCGGCAGCACATCAGGTGCCTGTAATACAGCTATATTGAGTATATTGATCCTGTAAAACAACCTGAGCGGATTAACCAGGATATATTTCAGGAATTTGCGGAAAGATCTTCTAAGATTTTTGTCAAACATGGCCAGGAAAAATATCTTCCTGACAGATTTTCGTTTTTTGAGGTGGAGAAGATATGAACCGTAAATAAAATGATAGAGTGCCTGAATTATCTCCATTGTCTTCTTCCCATAGGAACCAAACATTTTCCCCCTTGAATTCATAATGATATTCCCCAGCAGCCATTTGAATGAGGTATGGCCGGCAGTTCCGCCAAGGTATGAACTGGCGTCATATTCCGGAAAATGTTTTCTTATTACCTTGTAAATATCATTTGAGGTAACGCTGATCTTTTCTTTTTCCCGGACACTGATGGCATATCCTAGGCTCTCCGTGCTGATGCTGATCTTTTCCCCGTTTACAAAATATTCAAATTCCGGACTAACGGGTAAACCCCTGAATGTGACCAATGTAATACTATTGATCAATCCCGGATTATCGACAGCCCACTGAACAAAATCCGGAACATCATTTATAGTCTGGTTGTCTACCGTAATTTTGAATCCTGCCGTCAAACCACCGGCATCAGCCACCATTCTGGCATATTTTAACCTTATATCATTTATTGTTGTATTGTTCACTTCATCCAGATCCCGGAGATCAGGCCGTTCCTGGGAGGCATTGATATTAAAACTCAGTCCCGTTAACCCGGCCGACCTCAGTTCAGTCAACCTTTCTTTGGTTAATCCGTAACCATTTGTGATTATAAGGGACTTCATCCTGTTTTCCCTAATAAACCTTATCAGTTCATAAATATCCGGATGCAAGGTTGGTTCACCGCCGGCAATTGCAATGGAATCGGAATTGCGCCACTTCTTCAAAAACAACACCTCATTTCTCAGCTGATCAATTGGTTTATGCCCTGACCTGTTCCTGCGATAGCATCCCCTGCATTTAATATTGCACACATCAGTCACCTCGACCCAGCCTAACGGACTGTCATTTGTTGACCAAGGCATATTAAAAAGGTTTCTTTTATCAAGTTCCATAAGAACTATTTTTGTTTCCTTTAAATATGCTCAAAAATTATTCCCCGGCAAGGGGCTTTAACCACTTTTCTCCTTCAATTAGACAAAACAGTCCAAAGTCACCCTGTTCTATAATCCGCTCACCTTATACCCGGGGTGGGGGAGTGATCACTAAATTAAGCAGATGATTATAGGTGCCTGGTTAAAGATGCTAGTTAAACCTGTATCTGATATTTATTCCTGCCGAAAAATTCAACGGATTGCCCGGGTAGTAATAACGGCGGGGGGTATCATTAAAAGAAGGGGCATTTATAAGGATCATGGAAGCATATTTGTTGTTGGTAATATTTCCTGCAAAAACAAATGCATCGGTCTCAATATTATCTGATATCGTTGTTTTAAAACCCAAAGTTGCATTTATCACATTATGGCCTTCATAAAAACGGCTATTTGCATCATTCATGGGAATCTTGCCTACGAACCTGAAATTGAGGTTTGCATACAATCCCCCTTTCAGTGATCCATAAATCCCTGTATTTAAAACCCTGTCAGGTATTCCCGGAAGAAGGTTGCCGGAATAATCAACCCCTTCATCAGTAAAATCAGTGAACCTGAAATTATTAAGGGTCAGGTTGGGAGTCAGGACGACTTCATCCGGTGCCCACCATGAACCCGTGCCCGTATCGCTGCTGCGAAAGAGGATAAGCTGGAATTCACCTTCAAACCCCCTATGAAGTGATTCCCCGGCATTTCTTCCAACCCATGCATCTTCGCCTACTCTTTCCGCTACAAGCAGATCCTCGACCTGCATCCTGAAAAAATTGATATCATAAAACAGCCGGTTATCCAGAAGATTGCCTCTTAAACCTGCCTCCAGGTTCCAGCTTTTTTCAGGTTTTATATCGGGATTGATAAAGCCTTCGGGAGTTAATGTTTCGGAAAGCGATGGTGGAGAAAAACCGTGACTGATTGTCATAAAGACCGAATTGTTCCGGAAATAGCGGTAATTGGCACTGATACGCGGGGAAATAATATTTCCGTAGCTGTATCTCCCAGAAGGATTACCGGGACCGGTAACAAACAGGTCAGTGTAATCTGTACTGCTTGAATTCATGTTAACACCTGCGGAAACTTTCAGACGTGCTAAGTCCAGGTCAGATTGCAGAAATATATTATACCACGAAATAACTTCGTGGTTATCACTTATCATTGAACCTTTTTCCCCCAGTCCACCGATATTCTCATGTGAGGTGTAACCGTAATTTTCGCGATAAAGTTCAGTGCCGCCAAGAATCTGCCAGGAGCCGGCAGCCGTGGTTCCTGACCAGGTTAACTTGAGTCTTGTGCCACCACTTAACCGGTCTTCATTGAGTACGTCAAACGGCCTCATCTCTTTTTCGCGGACAAAAGTTGAAAAAAGGCTCAGGTTTGCAGATAACGAGTTACTGATATCATATTCAGCCGATACACCCGCCAGCACCTTGTCATAATCTTCATAGCCTCTTGTACGCAACCAGTTTGCCGCTGCTGAACTTGGTTGTGATACATAGGTTGCGCTATCGATTGAGCTTGGTATGTGGGCCTTAAGGCTTGTGTAATTAATAATTGCCGTAACGCTGGTATTTTCCCAGGCATTCAGCTGTGAAACAGCAGTTAGTCCGTCTCTCCTGTACTGGTTGTTTTGCCGGTAGCCGCTGCTCTGTGTGTGGTTATAGTTAAGACTGATACCCATATTACTGGTTCCGGCATCAATATTCAATGTGTTCCGGTAAAGGCCCCACGACCCGGCATTAAAGCTGTTGCTGACCTGGTTGGGCTGCAGATCCGGGTTCCTTGCGGTCATTACAACGGTTCCACCAAGTCCTGCACCATAGACACTTGTTGCAGGGCCCTTAATGATCTCTATCTGCTCTAAGACAGAGGGGTCTATATCTTCAACTATGCTGATCCCCGAACCGTTCGTCAGCGGAATATTGTTAAGGTATGCACGGATTTTACCGGTAGCATAAGGCACCCTGGCGCCAATACCCCTTATGGTGATACGGCTTGTATTCAGTGCGCCGGAATGTGCAAAAACTCCCGGAACCTGGTTCAGGACAGGCACCACTGTTACCGGCCGTTCCCTTTCAATCCGGCTGGCCGGGATCATTGAAATAGACCCGGGTACATCGACCAGCCGCCGTGTACGGTTAAAGGCTGTCACCTCTACCTCCTGCAGTGAATAATCAGCAGGATCAAGATATATCCGGTAATGGTCCTTTCCGGGAATAACAGCTACAGTCTTGGTTTTGTAACCGATTGCACTAACAACAAAATCATCTTCATGAAAGTCTTTTATTTCAAAAAAGCCCTTCGCATTGCTTACTGTTCCCCTTTCTCCGCCGCTGTAAGAAATATTCGCGCCAACTATAGGTTTCCCGGTGCCTGAATCAATAACATTACCGGTTAACCCGGAAAACGAATGCACAGGGAAAAATAGAATTGCAGCGACAATAAGTGAAACTTTAACTATCATACTACAAATAAATATATTTAGTTAAATGCATTTGAGAGGGTTGAAACAACCACAACCAGCAGTCTGAATTAACGTCAACAATCCGTGGAATGCCGGACTCTGTCAATTAAATAACAAATAAACAGGAAAATGGTTTGCCCCGGATGTCTGCTTCTCCTGAAACAGTCGCTTCTATTAACGCTATTAAAAATATCATGTTTAAATCAGTCACCTGTTTGGTGTGCGTCTCTTTTTTCAATGGTGTGTAACGATCGATTGTATGTTACGGGCGGGAATTATATCTACTTAAGCTTGACCCTCTACCTTATTTACTCAATGAGCGAGTTAATGAATTCCTATGAAAAACCCGCCTGGAATATACACTTTATTATGCCCGGTAGTTACTTTAAAACTTTATAAACAGTACTGTTTTTTATACCCCTCTTGCCAAATAATCCTATTTCAACACCCTTTTTCAAATCTCTACTAGCTGTGGCAGTTGAAATATTTTTAAATACATTCATATAGTCTTTTCTGGAAAATTCTCTATGACCCAAAGAGATAAAATAGTTTAATCTGTCAATATCTGTAAAAACTCTATTACTAAATCCCAGTAGCTCATTTAATGACTTATCAATTACTTCAAGCATGTATTCAATAAAAATGGTGGATTCACCTGCTTTATCACATTTGGCAAGAGATTCATAATAATCTTGTTGGGTTTGACTTATTAGAGATTCAAAAGGAAGAAATTCAAAAACCGGATATTCATCCAAAAGTATTAATGTCTGCCACAATCTCCCCATTCTCCCGTTTCCATCCATGAATGGATGGATAAACTCCATTTCATAATGGAAGACACAGCTCTTTATTATTGTTAGCTCTTCAGTAGTTTTTATGTATTTGAATAAATCTCTCATAAGGCCTGGAACATTTTCTGCCGGTGGAGCTACATGAGCAACTCTTGACCCTTGAAATATACCCACGCCCTGACGTCTATATATTCCTGGATATTCAATTAACCCCTCCATTAAATGCTTGTGAGCCTTTAAAAAGGATTTTGAGGAAAATGGATCATATTCTGAAAGTCCATCATATACTTTGATCGCATTTTTTACTTCTAATATATCTTTCCTGGGTCCAACTACCCGCTTATTGTCAATTAAAGCAGTAACCTGATCTTGAGTTAAGGTGTTGCCCTCAATTTTCAAGGATGAGTGAATCGTTCTTATCTTGTTATGCCTCCGTAGCTGGGGGGAAGGTCTACTTAAATAATTAGCATGCGCTTCTCCAATTTTCTCAGAAATTGAGGATACAAGCTTGAGGATTTTAGGCGTTATTTCATAAGGAGGCTTCATGATACTATCATTTGATATTATCAAAGATAGTGCCTAATTCTGAATATCCAAAAAATCACTGAGTTAAAACTATTGGGCATAACGTCAAGTGTATATATTTTTTTGAATGTTGACTTTTGAAGGTTTTTTAAACGGGTCTTGGAGAGTCCTTTGTATAATGTTTGGTTATGCAGCAAGGTAGGGGCAGGCACAGACGACCATGAACATTTCAGCAGTTTCCAGGCAGGTTCAGACGTCCAGGAGCATTTCAGCGGGGTTGTGGCCTCCGGTTAGCATTGCGGCCGGGTTTTCTATCATCTCCTTGATCCTGACGAGGAAGCCTACCGAGTCCCTGCCGTCAACCATCCGGTGGTCATACGAGAGTGCCAGGTACATCATTTGCCTTATTTCAACTTTACCGTTCACTGCTACCGGTCTTTCCACAATGTTGTGCATGCCGAGGATAGCCGACTGGGGAGGGTTGATAAGCGGTGTTGACAGCAGTGATCCGAAGATGCCGCCGTTGGTTATGGTGAAAGTGCCCCCGGCCATATCGTCGGGGGTGATACGGTTCTTCCTTGCCTTTTCGGCAAGCTCCAGGATCTTTTTTTCTATCTCAGCCATTCCCATCACCTCGGCATTCCTTATCACAGGGACCATTAAGCCTTTGTCAGTCTGCACTGCAATCCCAATATCGCAGTATCCGGGGGTTACAATATTTTCTTCTTCTATCCGGGAGTTTACAAGGGGATAAAGTTCAAGGGCTTTCACGGCTGCCCTGACAAAGAATGACATCAGTCCCAGCTTCACCCCGTGCTTCTCTGTGAACCTCATCTGGTATTTCTTCCGCATCTCCATGATGTTGCCCATATCTGCCTCGTTGAATGTGGTGAGCATGGCCGTTTCGTTTTTCACGGCAACAAGCCTTTCGCTCAGTTTGCGGCGGAGCCTGGACATCCTGTTGCTGCTTTCTTCCCTGGAAGCTTCTCCACGGGATACCGGGGAGGTTATTTCAGCCGCTGCTCCTGCCGATACTGCTGCTTCCACATCGTCAGCGGTTATCTTTCTCAGTCCGTTTATAATATCGTTAACGGAAAGGTTTTTCTCCTTCATCATCCTGCGGGCAAGGGGGGTTGTCTTTACCTGCGATCCTTCTGACGTACCGGCTTCTTTGGTTTCGGATCCCGCAGGTGCTGTTTTTTCATCTTTTGCTGCCTCTGGTAACTGTTTTTCATCTTTTACCGTTCCTGTTTCCTGAACGGTGCTTTTATCTTTGACCTCTTCCGGGGCAGGGGAGGGCTTTTTTTCAGGTTTGGCGGATGTATCTATTTTGCAGGCAACGGAACCGGGTTTCACGGTTGCTCCTTCTTCTGCCAGGATCTCAATTTTACCGCTTTCAGTGGCTATTAAAGGCAATGTAGCCTTGTCAGATTCGATTTCTGCAAGCTCCTGGTCCTTTTCAACATAGTCCCCGTCATTTACCAGCCATTTGGCAAGTTCTGCTTCTGTAACCGATTCGCCTGCTTCAGGTATTTTGATCTCTATAATCATAATAGTGATTTTTCCGGTGGTTTAAATTTATTTATTTGCTGACAACCATTGATTTCATTGAAAATTTCTGGCATTCCTGTCCACAGTATTTCCTTGACTTATCGCAGTCACATTCCATGAACGACTTGCTGAGTATCTTTTCCAGCCTGGCTGTATGAAGCTTCATCAGTCCCCCCGCCGGAGCGCCGCTTGCAGGCCTTGTTGCAGGCAGCATTTCAACGTCCTTGAAATTGCGCTGAATGAAATGCCATGCTCCCATATTCTCCGGTTCATCCTGAGCCCAGACATACCTTTCAGAGTTCGGGTATTTCTTTACAATCCCTGAAAGCTGTTCCCCCGGGAAGGGATAAAGCTGCTCTATTCGCACTATTGCGGTGTCAGTTGCTTCCCGTTCTTCCCGCCTTTTAACAAGGTCGTAATAAAGCCTTCCGGAGGTAAAGATTACCTGTTTCGTCTTATCCGGGTCAGCTGTTTCATCGTCAATAACCTCTCTGAATTTTCCTTTGCTCAATTCCCCGTATGTTGATCTGCATGCGGGGTGCCTCAACAGGCTTTTTGGGGTGAATACCACAAGGGGAACCCTGAAGGGCTGCAATACCTGCCGCCTGAGCAGATGAAAGAAGTTTGCCGGTGTTGTGGGGTTTACTATCTGCATGTTATTTGATGCACTCATTGTCAGGAACCTTTCAATACGCCCGCTTGAATGCTCCGGTCCCTGCCCCTCATAACCGTGAGGCAGGAACAGTACAAGTCCGTTCATCAGTCCCCACTTTTCCTCAGCAGAACTTATAAACTGGTCAACAACTATCTGGGCTGCATTATGGAAATCGCCAAACTGAGCCTCCCAGATCGTCAATCCCCGGGGCAGTGCAAGTGCATAACCGTATTCATACCCCATCACCCCGTATTCGGAGAGGGGTGAGTTGTATATGCTGCATTTTGCCTGTTCTTTATAAAGATTACTGAGTGGATAATATTTCTCATCCGAATCCTGAACTATATAAGAAGCATGCCTGTGTGAAAAGGTGCCCCGAACACTGTCCTGTCCGCTCAGCCTTACAGGATGTCCTTCAGACAAAAGTGAACCATATGCCAGCAATTCGCACATTGCCCAGTCGAGACTGTTTTTTTTGCTCAGTTTTTTTCTTTCCTCCAGCAGCCTTTCAATTTTTCTGAAAAACACCTTACCCGGGGGCAGGGTGTTTATCTTTTCCGCTATCTCCTTCAGTTTCCCGGCAGACACCCCTGTGTCAGGCGATGTTTTGAAATCTGAATTTACAGCATAGCGGAACCCTTTCCATTCTTCCCCGCAAAAGGGCTCTATCCTTACAACCTTGTCAAGTTCCGCCAGTGCATATTTTTCATCCAAATAGTTTTCGTATTCTTTTTCAGCTTTTTTTACCTCCTCTTCTTTCATCACCCCCTCTTCCAGTAGTTTTTTGCCGTAAATATTCAGAACACCCGGATGCGAGGCTATCTGCCTGTAGAGGAGAGGCTGTGTGAAACGGGGTTCATCTCCTTCATTGTGGCCGTGCCGCCTGAACCCCAGAATGTCAATGAACACATCAGAACCGAACTTTTGCCTGTACTCCATTGCAAGACTTATAGTATATACAACTGCCTCCACATCGTCCCCGTTAACGTGAAAAACAGGAGCCCTTATCACTTTGGCTGCATCTGTGCAGTATGTGCTTGACCGTCCTTCGATATAGTTTGTTGTAAAGCCGACCTGATTGTTTATAACAAGGTGTATCGTCCCGCCTGTACCGTAACCTTCAAGCCCGGACATCTGGATTATCTCGTAAATTATACCCTGGCCTGCAATAGCTGCATCCCCGTGGATTAGTATGGGGGCTATCATGGACTTGTCTCCGTTATATTGATGATCCAGCTTTGCTCTTGTAATGCCGAGCACCAGGGGATCGACAGCTTCAAGGTGCGAAGGGTTGGGGGCAAGGTTCAGCCTGACCTGTTTGCCTTGACCGGTTATTATTTTCGAGTTGTAGCCAAGGTGATACTTTACATCGCCAAGAGCAATCTCTTCGTTATACTCCTCTCCGTCAAACTCATCGAATATGTCATCGTACGGTTTTTGCATTATGTTGGCAAGCACGTTTAGCCTTCCCCGGTGCGACATCCCTATAACGAACTCCCTTGTTCCCAGTTCAGCTCCCTTTTCAATGACCGCATTAAGCGCCGGTATAAGGGATTCACCTCCTTCAAGGGAAAACCGCTTTTGTCCGGTAAACTTCTTGTGCATATACTGCTCAAACTTTGCTGCAAGCTTGAGATAGTGATATATATGCTTTTTTTCATCCGCTGAGAAAGAAGGCGTGTTTTTCACTCCCTCCATTTTTTCCTTCAGCCATTTAACAGTTTCGGGTGTTCTGATATAGAGGTATTCCACTCCCACAGACCTGCAATAGGTTTGCTTCATGTGGGCTATTATATCTTTAAGCTTTGAAGGGCCTATCCCGCAGTAACTGCCTGCGTTGAAAACAGTTTCCATCTCCTTTTCCTCAAGTCCGAAGTTCTCTATATCCAGGGTTGGCGAATACTGTCTTCTTGTCCTTACCGGATTGGTTTCGGTGAAAAGGTGCCCCCTTTGCCTGTATGCATCGATCAGCCTTATGACACTGAACTCCTTTTCAGTTTCGTCACATGTTGAAGTCCGGTAATTGGTTCTGGCAAACTCAAACCCTTCAAAAAATTTTCTCCACCCTTCCTCAACCGAAGAAGGGTCTTCCATATAGTCACGGTAAAGATTCTCAATAACTGAAGGGTCTGCACTGCCCAGATAGGAATCATTCTTCTTCATCTGAAATTATTTTGTCTCATTTAACAAGGGGACTGACTGTCAACAATATTTAAATCCTGTTATGTCAGCGGTTCCTTATGGTTTATTGGTGAAATTACATAATTTTAAAAAAAGTTTTCCACAGTAATAGTTCCGCAGGATCAATCCTTATAGCCGAATATCCCGTTCTCTTTTATATAACGGAGTGCTTTCCCGGGGATCATCTCCTCCCATGCAGGGTCCTTTTTATGCATCAGTTCAAGCACCTGTCTCGAGCTCAGGTGAAGCCACCTTTTATCTGCGTTTTCAAGATCACGGATTTTGCCTTTCTCATTAAGGTAATTATTCAGGTGCACCATGCCTTTGCTCAGCGGTATATCACCGGATGTAATGATTTTGCCGCTATCCTGGTCTATTGAAGGGTAAACGTATAGCTTCATATTGTCGGGGAAGAGCATCCCGAATGCTTCCAGTATGCCACCCTTAAGGTTTTTGTAAAATTTCCTGTTCCATACATTCACAAGTGTCGGCACCCCCATCACAACCCTCATCTTTTTTATCCTGAAACGGGAAAAATAGTTCACCAGCTTGTAATACTCCCTGAATTTTGAGACCATTACATTTTGTCCAAGCTGGTTCAGAAGGTTTACCCTGTCAAGGAAGTCCCGTTCATCAAACTCACCTTCCTGTAAAAGGTTGCTTAAAGTTATTTCACATAGCGCGATGGTGTTTTCATGGGAAGATTCCTCGTCGACACTGAAAGTGGTGCAGCTCTTTTTGATCATATCATAGCCTGCATTGGTAATAGGGCGGAAACTGCCCCTGAATGCAAGCAGGTTCTTTTTGTAGAGCATGTCAGAGGGCTGCTGCACATTCCCTTTTGCATCAAATATGGTAGCTTTTGCCATATTGTTGTTTACAAGCTGCACGCTCAGCAGCCGGTTGTCAACAAAGTCGAGGTCGGGTCCGCCCATCCTTACCATATTAACCTCAAGACGGTCGGTATCAAGGTTGTCCATAAGCGACTGCAGGAAAACATTTGGCCTTTCATGAAAATTGTAACAGGCGTATATAAGGTTTACACCGAATTTCCCAAGGGTATGCTGCTGAAGGAGTGAATCGTTCTCAAGCAGGTTGATATGTATCGATATCTGGTTTGGGGGTGAGCCCGGACTGAGCTGGAATCTCATTCCTATCCATCCGTTGCTTTTATTGTCTTTTTGATAATTGAGTGTTTCAACCGTGTCTGCAAATACAAAAAAACGGGTGTCATCTCCAACCTTGCCGGATAATGTACTAATCAGATCACCATATTCTATGTCAAGCATCTTGGTAAGTCTGGTCTCAGATACATACCTGCCGCTTTTTTTGTTGTTATAAAGGTTGTCACTGAAAGTCTTGTCGTATGCCGAGATAGATTTGGCAACCGTCCCCGAAGCACCCCCTGCCTGAAAAAATGCCCTTGCCACTTCCTGTCCACCCCCTATCTCTGCAAATGTTCCGTAAACTGTATTGTCGAGGTTTATGTTCAAGGCCTTGTTCCTTTTGCTTAATATTTCCCTTTCCATTTTTGCCTTTATTTTAAATCAAATATAAAAAACAATTCATAACCCGTGTTTTCTTTTGTAAACAGTTAACACTTTCGCTGAAGGAAATGTTTATTTTATCAGGTAAAATCGATATTTCACATAATATCCATCCTTTTTTAAAACCTAATACAGCTTTTTTCCGTAAAGAATAGTGCATTACGTTTGAAATGACTCTTAATCCGTTAAAAATGGGGGAAATAAATGGAGGTCACTTCAAAATAATAGCTGAATATTTAATAAACATCTAAAGCTATAACTACGGAATTATTACGCTTAAAAAGATGAGACTAAGATACCTCGCTGCTGCATTTTTGTTTTTTGCAATTTCATATGCGGCAACGGGACAAGATTTTGTATCAAAAGATAATTATACAGGTGAATGGAATGATCCCGACAGCTGGGTGGAAGGGGAATCTCCTGGTGTTGATCATATAGATGCAGATGTTGATATTTTCGGATATATTTCATCAGGCACTTCTATTGATTATCACAGAGGCCTGTTAACAGTCCACGATACTCTTATTATTCACGGTGACCTTACTTTGGGAAATAACGCCGACCTTTCACTGAACGAGGGGGCAGTACTTATTATATATGGCAATCTCTCAATTGCAAATCGTGTAGATATTGCAGCAAACGGCACACTTGTCGTAACAGGGGATATGACCAAAAGCGGTTCATCCAGCCAGGGAAGCTTCAACAGTGAGTCCGAACCGCCCCAGGTGTATATAGGTGGGAGTGTCCCGGAGATGGACGACAGCAACGTGCTGGAATGTGATACAGAAGGCCATGAACATACCGGCTGCAACTACGGAGATATGGATGATGCTGAAGACAGTCCGGTAAACGACTTTATACAGGATAACTGTCCCGTATTTCCGGAGATAACCCACATCACCTCAAACAGTCCGGTTGCCCAGGGAGAACCGATAGAACTTACAGGTGAAGCAGAGGATCCTGACGAAAGTGATCTGACATACAGATGGAAGGGGCCTGAAAATTTCCTTTATTACGGCACAGAGACAGAAACTGATCCTGCAACACCCGGAATGGAAGGATACTATATTTTTTCCGCAACAAATGAGTACGGCTGCCGTATTTCCGATTCGCTGGAGGTGATGGTTATTGCAGGACCGGTTGCGGAAATAACCGGGTTGATATCCGGCTCACCGGCATGTGAAGGGGAATATGTGGTTTTGGAGATCTCACTGTCAGGTACACCGCCTTTCACATTGTCCCTTGAGGATAACCATAGCAATTTATGGGAGGATATTACAATTCAGGAAACCGATCTTGAAGGGGGAAGCCCCTACATATATGAACTGGCTGTGCCTGATCCTCCTGAATGGCTGAATAACGGTATTATGACACAGTATATCTATTCCGTCATATCCATTTCAGATGCCAATGGAGCTGGAATAGTTGAAGGTGAAGAAGCAGAAGCGGAAATTTACAGGATGCCGGTTGCTGGCTCTAATTTCCATATTGCTAATATTGAATAAGTTAAAGATATTAAAATGAAATGATAAAACATAATAACTGAAAAAATGAATTCGAAAACCAAAAACAATTCTAATACTAATTTAAATTTTTTAATCATGAAAACAGAAGAGAGAAAGTTTGCTAAAAAGTTATTTACAGTGTTAATGGTAACCTTGTTTACCATAGGCGGTGCCCTGGCACAGGATGCCGGGGACTTCGGTAATGCAGCCGATGACGAAAATGTTTCATACATTACGGTTGGAAGGACAATGCCTTTTTATGTCGAGCCTGACAACTATTACCATCCGGATTTTGAACCCGTATCCGATAATATCACACCCGGGTTTACATGGAACTGGGGACCGGTTGCCGAAGCCTGGGAATGGGGGAACCAGCTGACACTGGCTAATCAGGATCTCAATTATGTGGAGATTACTGCCAACCAGGTTGGTGATTTCGTTCTGAACGTGAAGGAGCAGGCCCCGGAAGAGTTCGGTGGTTGTGAAGATCCCGAGGGAACAGATATTACCATAAGGGTTGTTGAAGCTCCCGAGATCCATTCATTCCCTTCATTTCTGGATGTACTGGAAATTGCAGATGGTGAAACCTACCAGCAGTGTGGTGACCTGGAGGGTTTTGACGCATCGATAGAGCTGAGCGGTTTTCCCAACTTCCAGGTAAGGTGGGAGCTTGTTAGACAGGAGGTCGATGAGGATGGTAACCCGGTTGGCGAGGCTGTTACTGTTGAGAGTGGTGAATCGGTAGTAGGTGGAGGCACGAGCTATACACGCGTAAGCGAAGAGACATTTGTGTTTGATGCTGACCGCGACCTTGTTGTTGAGAACAACAGGCGTACAAGGTACACCTACACCATTACAGGTATAACCGACCTTATCTCGCGCAGGTCTGATTACCTTCTGGGTGAGACTACCTGGTACGAAACTGACCCGGTTACTTTTGCAATTATTGTGAACCCCACACCGCAAACAGGTCCGATATTCCACATACCTGAAGGACACGGTGAATTGTAAAGAGATATATTATAAACTGTAAATAACAAACAGCTGTAAAACTTGATTTTACGCTACCTTGCAATATTGCTGCTGATCTCTTACGGGATAGCCGCGCAGGGGCAGGTGTTGCACACCGTCCCTGCCGGCTCTTCCGGTTTTCACTATGGCGTGGATGAGACCCCCGGGTCTTTATACGAATGGTGGGTTGAAGGAGGAGAGATCGTCACTTTCTCAAACAACCGGATAGTGGTTGACTGGGGAACAGTGCCCGGCGTATATGAGTTGAAGGTAGTGGAAACAAATATTTACGGCTGTACGGGAGATACAGTTTATACTTATGTTGAAATAACAGAATACCTCGATTATGATCCGTTCCCTGACAGGGTTGAGATATGCGAAGGGGAGATATATGTTTTTGATGCAGGGGAAGGATATGTATCATATCTCTGGAATGATGACCCGGATCAGATAGGCCGGACATTTGCAACAGGTGAAGCTGGGACTTACTGGGTGCAGGTTGTAAATGAAGATGGGCTGATCGGAAGGGATACTGTTGAGCTGGTTGTCAACCCGCTTCCTGAAGTTGACCTGGGAGATGATACCGTTCTTTGTCCTGATGAGAGCATCCTGCTCGATGCCGGTGATGACGGCGATATATACAACTGGTCAACGGGCGACGTTACCCAGACTGTAACGGTGTTCGGCACAGATGTGCCAACAGAAATCTGGGTTGAAGTGTTTACAAATGAGGGCTGTTCGGCATCGGATACCATATTCATTGACCTTTGTGAAATTGTAATCGAACTTAATGTGCCAAATGTGTTTACTCCGAATGATGACGGGTTCAATGACACATGGATCATACGTGACGAGAACGGCCAGGAACTTTCAGTTGAATTCCCGAATGCGGTAGTGGAAGTATTCAACCGCTGGGGTGAAAGAGTTTTTGTATCGCAACCGGGGAATCCCGAACCATGGGACGGCAGATACAGGGGACGCCCGCTGTCTATGGATTCATACCATTATGTTATCAGGCTCAATGATGGTTCAAAGATTGAAGTAACCGGAACCGTAACAATTGTAAGATAAATGTAATTTTATTATATTGCTGAAGTTTAACTAAATTATTGAAACTACAAATTAAACATTACGTTAAAGTAATTATACGGTTCTTCATACATCGGTTTTAGATGATGTCAAAAGATGGACGTTAACTTTTACAATGCAGAAACATGCTGAAAAAGAGATATATATTAATATTGATATTATTCCTGCCGCTCATTTCATTGAAGGGACAGCAATTGCCTCTGTACAGCCAGTACATGATGAACAGCTTTCTGCTTAATCCTGCAGTGGCAGGTCATGACGGCTTCACGACAGTAAGCCTTACAGCAAGGGAACAGTGGGTTGGTTTTGAGAACTCACCCCGTACAATTGCTCTCAGTACAACAACCCGCCTTCTCAGGCAGAGCCCTATCGACCGCTCCAGAAGTATACGCAGAAGGCCGGCTTCAATGAGCCGCAGCGGTAATGTGGGACTGGGAGGTTATATTTACAATGATAAAAACGGATTAATTGACAGGACAGGGTTTCAGGCTACATACTCATATCATATAAGCATGGACCGGACCAGGCAGCTTTCATTTGGTGTTTCACTTACCGGTTTCCAGCTCCGTATAGACGACAGGAACCTGAACCTTTACGATGATAACGACCCGCTGTTGAACAGCAGCAAGAACGCACTATATGTGCCGGATGCCAACCTTGGCGTTTACTACAGGGAAACAGATTTTTACGTTGGATTGGCGGTTGCACAGCTGCTCGAATCAGCCCTGAAATTCGGGAGCGACGGTTTCAGGGACTACAAAATGGAGAGGCATTTTTACCTGATGGGAGGATACGGTATATTCCTTGATGAAATAACTATCGAACCTTCGTTACTGATGCAGTCAACTCTCAGTGGGATGCCCCAATTTGACATTAACACCAGGGTCTATTATATGGACGACTACTGGGCGGGGCTGTCTTACAGAACAAGCGGTGCATTTGTAATGATGGGAGGAGTGAGGGTTGACAGGCTCTATTTTGGTTATGCATTTGATTACACATTGAGCAGCATAAGGAAGCACAGCTTCGGCTCACATGAGATAATGGTAAGCATGAAATTTGGTGATTCTGCAAGGAGATACCGCTGGCTGAACAGGTATTAGCGGGTAGTAGCAGCATAAGTTTTGAGCCTTCCTGGTGAAGAACCTCTGCCTTTAAATTCAAATGGCGCTGAAATTGTTTTTTAGGAAATAACACAGGCTGTAAACCGAATCAAATTCTTTTATCTTTGACGGATTCCGCAATTCCCATTTGGTTTTATTCCCTTTCCCGCTTATAACGTTGACTTCAGTGTCCACCACTTTTTCGGAGGAGACCTCGAAACCTATTCTTTCAAGAGCCTTTCCTGTCCACAAATGTTCCCTTCCCTTTCCGGTAACACGAATTTTTCTTTCTGCTTTTCTTTTTATTCTGAATTCAGCGGTTTCATCATTGAAAGTGAGCCTGGAATCGGTAAACATACTTCCAAACGACCTGTTAATCACAAGGTCTTCAGGCGACCCTTCAGTCAGCCGGTCTTCCAGCATAATCCATACCTTGTCTGCCGCCTGAATGGCTATACCCAGGTCGTGTGTGGAAAATATGACGGTCTTGTTTTTTTCCGAAGCCATCCTCCCCAGCAAATGCACAACCTCATATTTGTTGGGAAGGTCAAGAAATGCCGTTGGTTCATCCAGTATTATGAAAGGGGTGTCTTGTGCAAGGGAGCGTGCTATCATAACTCTTTGACGTTCCCCGTCGCTTATATGGTTGATGTTTTTGCCGGCCATGTGGCTCATCCCTACCATATTCAGGGCACTGTCGACTGTTTCCGAATCTTCCCTGCTCAGCCTGCCTGTCCACCCCGTATAGGGGAAACGGCCGAATGCCACCATATCGGCAACCTTCAGGTTGTTTACGTTGATCCGTTCGGTTGAAACAAAACTGATAGTCCGGGCAAGCTCATTGGGAGAGTATTTTACTATTTCTTTCCCTGAGACCATGATCTTCCCTTCCAGTGGCTTCTGCAAATTGGCCATACTTCTAAGCAGGGTGCTTTTGCCAATGCCGTTCCTTCCGAAAAGGGCAACCAGCTCACCTTTCCCGGCTGAAGCATTAATACTCGGAAAGATCATCCCCGCCTCTTTGCCACGGCGCGGATATCCGACAGTCAAATCCGATACAGATAGTTTTTCAGTTTCACCGTTGTCCATATCAGACCATTTTTGAGAATTTTTGATTCTTGATAATTATCCAGATCACCACCGGGATCCCGATAAGTGCTGTTACCGAATTTATGGGAAGGGCGCTTTCGTGTCCGGGCAGCCGCGAAACTATATCGCTTGCCAGCATGATAATCCCCCCGGTTAAAATGGTTGACGGGAGAAGCATCCTGTGATTTGCATTTTTTGTAATCATTCTTGCAATATGTGGTACGGCAATCCCGATAAATCCTATAGGTCCGCAAAAAGCTGTAACAGTGCCCGCCAGCACACTAGTGCTCAGAAACACCGTAAAACGTGCTGCTGTGATACTCACACCAAGGCTCCGTGCATAATTTTCCCCAAGCAGCAGTGCGTTTAAGGTTTTAGCAGATATAAGCGAAATAAGTACTCCCGTTAAAATTGCCGGCAGGAAAATTTGCATTTGTGACCTGGAAACATTGCCGAGACTTCCCATAGTCCATATTACGTAAGACCTGAGCATTGCTTCTTCGCTGAAATACTGCAAAACGCTGACCAGGGCGGTAGCGGCACTGCCAAACATTATCCCGAGAATAAGTATTGTCATAATATCCCTGACCCTCACAGAGACGAGCATTATAATAAAAAGTACGGCTCCCGATCCCAGCCATGCTGATGCAATGAGGAGCCAGTTTCCGGGAATGGACTGGCTTGCGGTAAATATCCAGGCATAGCCGAGCACGACCAGTGCAACTCCAAGACTGGCACCTGCCGTAATACCGAGGACAAAAGGTCCTGCAAGGGGGTTCCGGAATACGGTCTGCATCTGAAGTCCGCTCACCGCCAACCCCATACCTGCAAGAAGAGCTGTAAGAGCCCTTGGAACCCTGAGGTCAAGCACAATTGTTTTCCATTCCGGCCTCAGAGGCTCTCCTCCACCAATGATCCTGGCAATTTCACTTACCGGTATGTGAACAGAACCTGTAAAGACTGATGCAGTAAACAGTCCAACAGTCAGCAATCCCAGCAACACAAACAGGAGTATGTTTTTATTTCTTTCCATCGGTTACATATTACCGTTCGCCTATCTTTTCGTAATAAACATGTTCGTGGCCGGGCAGGAGGGAGGGGTGGAAAATGTATGCAAGATCCCTGAGTATTATGTGCGGTTCTGTTATCCCCCTTTCCCAGAAATCGTTTCCTCCATATTCATTCAACCTGGCTGTATTGTTGTAAATTCTGCCATTCCGGAAAGGAGGCAGTGTTGAGAGCCGGGTGTCAACATTGAGTATCTCATCAGTGCTTTTTGCTGAGCCGGTATTGAGCCATATATCAGCGCTGTCACCGGCCTCAAACATCTTTTCCATGTCTATTGGAAAGTTTTCCCTGGAGGAATTGTTTTTCCAGATATAATTCCCCCCGGCATCTTCAACCATTGTTGCAAAAAAAGAGCGACCGCCGGGGACGAACCAGCTGTTCCTCCATGGCAGTCCGGCCATCACTACAGGTTTATCTTCAACTGCAGAAATAAGGGAAGCAACTTCATTGTACTTTTTTTCGGTTTTACTGAACTTTTCTTCAGCCAGTTCATCGAGATTGAAAAATGCAGCCATGAACTTAATCCACTCTGCCTGGGCAAGTGGTGTGGGTTCAAGATATTCCCCGATAATTACAACATTTATACCCAGTTCCTCAAGCCTTTGAACATATCCGGATGCTTCGCTTCCAACACCGTAAGCTGTAACCAGACATGGCTGCAGAGACAGGATCTTCTCAAAATCGAGATTTTGCTCGTAGCCTATATCAGGCAATTTCCCCTCTTCGATTCGCCTTCTCAATAAGGTATTGTTGACCAGTTTACTGTTTGAAACGGCCGATATACTGGAGGTTTCACCCAACTGGTCAATCAGGGCGATATGTGTTGTTGAAAGGCAGACAATTCTTTCAACAGGTGTCCTTATAACCCTGCTTTCACGGATACCAGGAGGCAACGGATCGTTACGGGTTACAAGATACCAGGAAAAAACCCTGTTTCTTGCACCCTGCCATGGATTGTAAACTGTTAATTTCCTGTATCCCTCCCTGTCTTCAATGCAGAATCCCACTGCATGGTTTAACTCACGGCAGTTATCACCTGATCCGTCATCAGTTGATATATTTCCGCTGCATGACCAGATGGATATTGCAGCAGGAATAAAAAAAAAAGCAAATATATAGCGTAATGTGCTGTTCATCAGAAAACTGATATTTTTTTAACCTTTGAATTGAAATTGTTGAAAACATTCACAAGGTAAATTCCGGGGGACAGATCCTGAATATTGACCTCAATAAGATAATCTTCCCTTGTGTACTTTTTTTCTTTAACTAACTGCCCCTTAATGTTGGATATCCTGACTGTGCCGGGCCCCCTTAGTGCCCTGGAAAGTTCAACGTAAATATTTTCAGTTGCAGGCACAGGATATATTGACATCTCATCTGCAAATGGCGGGTCATCCGGAGGTTCTTCTATGACCACTTCGACTGTTTTGGATTCCCGGTCTGTACATACCATGTTCCTTATCATTAGCATCACCTCGTAATTGCTTTCAAAAAAATAGGTTGCTGTTGGATTCTGAAGTGTGCTGATCGTTCTGTTCCCGAACTCCCAGTAGTAAGTTGCGGCGTTAAGTGACTGGTCGAAAAAGTTAATCCTGACTGATTCGCCGTTCTGCTGCTCCCCTGTTTCATAATCAAAAGAAGCAACAGGCAGGTTTTCAGTCATTATTGACAGATCCGCCTCCCTTTCTATGATATCATACTCTTCACCGCTGTCAACCCTCAGGGTAACTGTTTTAGTCCCTCCACTTTCATACAAAACAAAATGTGGCCCGGGTTCAACCGAAGTGGCAGGTTCGGCTCCTTCGCCAAAATCCCAGAAATATGCATCGATAGCGCCTGTCGAATAGTCTGTAAATACAAAATGACTGCCATCGCAAACTTCTGATGAATTTATTTCGAAGTCCGCTTTCAGGTCCGATTCAGCATATGGATTTAGACCGTCAACCTCCGTTACCCCCTTGTCTTCGGGATCGAGCCATGCCATCAGTTGCCTGTCTTCTTCCGGGTAGTAATCCCACGCCATGTCAAAACGCGAATAGTAATCATTGACAGAATGGCCGCAGTATGCATCGCCCCCAATAAGAGTTCCGACAACCCTCCTGTTTTGGTCAAACAGGGGGGACCCGGAAGACCCTCCTTCTGTAGTTCCGATATCCCATTTGTTTACTCTCCATGAACCACCGGGAACATAGTTTAGGCCAAATGTGGCTACAGAAGGGTTGTCAAAGTCCATTGAGATCTTTTTTACATCTCCCATGGGATGGTGTATGCCTGCGGTTGAATCGGCCGGGTCGCTGCTTCTGCTCCAGCCGGCCAGGAAAGGACGGTACTCCCTTGGCGGGGTGGTGTCAAACTCTACAAGCGTAAAGTCGAGTGCGGTACTTGTTGCTTTCAGGTCAGACCCGGAAAGTGTGTTGTTAGCGGGAGGCCCCGGACCATTGCATGATGGGCTTTCAAAATTGAAGAGAAATACAGTGTTGGCGGCTTTGGATTCGCTGTCTATGCAGTGGTTTGCAGTGAGGAGGTAAGGGGTTCCGTCATTTTCGGCATTATTCAGGAGAACACCTGTACACAGGCTGTTGCCGTTAATAACAAGTCTGACGACACTGTTCTTTTCCATCTGCCAGTAATCTCCTTCCGGACAGTTTATGTCAATGTTACATTTACCTGAAAGTCCGAATTGCTGACTTTTTTGACCAAAAACTCCCATGAAATCGTGGGATACCGATCCTAAAGAGAGTTCGCCCCAGTTGTCCGCGCCTGGCAATACCTGAAGCTCCAGTACAACACGGTCTCCAGGCAGGGGTGAAACTGCAAGGGTGCCTGATGGGCGGTTGTTCAAATGGTTGAAGCCTCCAAGGATATCCGACTGGTCAGGGTTGTATAAAAAGAGTGTGGCACCCGGACTGAGCAGGAACCTGTTGAATATAATATTGATGGAATGAGCATTTCGCGAATGGACAATCAGCCGCCATATCCTCGTTCCTTCGCTGTTAACTGTCCACTTCCCCGAATTGTCGGGTGTGAAATCAACTTCAAACGAGCGTGCAAAATCCAGTTTTTTCAGGTTGCTTTCTCTGAGCTTCATCTCTGTTTTCTTTCTTGCATCATGAATATTAAACCGGGGCATTTCAGCAACGGGGGTTTTTTCAAGCTCAGTTGGGGACAAAGGGAAAGGCCTGCCTCCATAACTTTTTTGCCCATTGAGTTCATTTGGAAAAAACAATAAAAATAAAATCAGGAAGCCCGGAATAAAAAAAGGTCTGTGAAAATAAGCCTTAATATAGATCAGGTTTTTCATTCTGACATGTTTGATCCGTTACCCTTACTGTCAAATATGATATTGCTCCCTGTAAAAGCCGGATCATGCTTGTTGTGTAAAATCTTTCCCATACACAGGCTATCGGGAGCCTTCACCCTGAACGGACACCCAAACCTACATTTTATTTTTTAAAAGAGCAAGAGTCATTTTAATAATTGGTGTATAATCCGTTCGGACCTATGCCAACATCAAAAGATCCTGTTTTCTCACCCCCTGCTGTGTAAATGTGCAACCGTCCTGCAGAGCTGTAATCCGTTACCATGAGAGCCAGTATATTGCCTGTATGGCTTTCGATAAGGGCATGGGAAAACTCTTCTTCTATGAGAGGTGCGGAAGGTTGCTCATCACTGCTAATTTCCATCATATAAAGTCCTTCCACTTCCCCGAACAGGAGCTCTTCTCCTGACGGACAAATGGATAACCATGAAGGGTTGAAGTAATCACCTTGCTCTCCTATAACAATGCTGGTAACAACTTCATGAGTAGTACCGTCAATCCTGACCAGCCTCGAATCGGTCTCTTCGATAATTGTTGTCCATGTGTCATCATAAACCACTTTCCCTCGGCAAAGAACCCACACATCACCGTTTGCATCGGTAACGGCTGCTACCGGGATATCACCCACTTCAACAACTTTTTCTACCTCATGGGTTCCGGTATTTATTACAGATACGGTGTTGTCAAAATCCCAGCCGCCGCTGTTTGCAACAAATACATAGTTACCAGACCTGGCCATCTGTTCAGGACCCATTCCTATTTCAATAGTGTCGGCAACCTCCATCATATTCAGGTCGATAAGGTACACCTCCCCGGCAAGGTTGCCGTTGGACAGGTAACCCATACCGTTGCCAATTCCAGTGAAATATCTCGGATAGCTGAATCCGGTTATTGTCCCAACCGATTCAAAAGTTTCAAGGTCAACAACCTCAATTTTCTGCGAATTATTTACAACAATCACACCCAAATTCCCTTCAGTCCCAAATGACTGTAAAACATCACCGGGGTTTCTTCCATTAACCTTTTCAAACAGATTGTTTACCACCCTGTTTGAATCAATACAGAAATGGCTGACAGAACCGTTGCTGTTCCCGAAAGCCCCCTCGTTGGTTATAAAAATTCCCCCGGCATAACCCTCCAGGGCAGGGTTGGCGTCATCCTTTTCGCATGAGAGGAATAGCATTGCCTGGATCAGAAATACAAAAACAAAATAATTGGATATACGCTTCATAAGAATTAAAAAGTTTTAAAATGAAAAAATGTGTTGAATAAAGTTATCTTGAAAAGTTTAATTTAAGTGTGCCCTGGATTGACCTCCCGGGCATCGGGTAGGCACGGACTACCTGGTAGCTTCGGTCGAAAACATTCATTACCCTTAACTGAAGTGTGGTTTCAATATCCTGAAGGGTAATACTATAACCGAAATGCAAATTGAAAAGAGTGAAGGGCGGCAATTTGTAAACAGGATTATTATCTCTTGTTGTGTACCTGCTTCCTGTGTAGTTTACCGATATGCCTGCATGTCCACTGTCTTTCAGAAGTGATATCCGGGTAACTGCCGAATGTGCAGGCACATACTCGGTCATATTGCCCTTCAGTCCGCTCTCCTGGTCGTATGTCCTGTTTATCCTTGGCATGCTGTAACTGTAGCTTGCGTCGAGATCAAGACTGTAACCTGACAAACCAAGTGACCCGTTAAGTGAGAACTCCGCACCGCTTATGTGAACCTCCTTGTTGTTCCTGGGTGACCAGTAGCTGCTTCCGGGAACCCATTGTATCATGTTTTTGATCCTGGAGTGGAAACGGCTTATTTACCCGTTAAGCTCCAGGTTTTCGGCAGGTTCTCCCGAAAGCTCCACGCCCCCGTCAACTGTGTAACCCGACTCCGGCAGCAGTCCGGGATTCCCCCCCGGCCGCCAGTACTTGTCATTGAATGTTGGTATCCTGAACTGATCTGAATAGTTTATTTTTAAAGCATAATCCATTCCCGGATGGTCATAGCGCAACCCTGCCGAAAATAACAGGGGCACCGATATTTCAGGGTGAAACTCCTTCCTTGCGGTCAGAGTGGCTGCAATTCTGCTGCGGCTAAGTCTTAATCCGGTATAGACGGCTGACTGGTATTCGGAAACTTTTCCGTTGTAATCCTCCACATCAGCTTCCATATTGTTGTAGGAGGCTCCGGCATCAATGGTAATGGAATTGTTAAGATAATACCGGTAGCTGAAATCGTTCATAAACTTCCTTCCCCTGATAGATGAGTTTAACCCATTGTGGCTATCTTCTTCCGAAGGTGTTTCGGTGTAGAACATATACTCATCCATAAAGGAAGATCTCACATTTATTCTCGATTTACCCGTCATCATTGTCCAGCTCACAAAACCCCTGATAATACTGTCGCGTTGAACCGCATTACCGGGTGTGTATGAGCCCATGATAGAGGGTATTTCCTTTGATTTGGACTGGTACCAAAGTCCGGCTTCTATTTCCTGGTCATGAGGGAGGCGGACGAACAGGTTCTGTATTGCACCCCTGTTTTCAAGTGCATTGTGGGATATGGTCTCTTCCGGGCTTCCGGGCTTCATTTTGTCGGTATAGGAAAAATCGTTAAGAGCATTTATGCTGAATAAATTCAGATGATACTGAATTTTTTCTCTGCCCGCCCTTGCAGAAACAGAAGCCCTTTTTGTGCTGAAGCTCCCGTAAGCTGAAGTTGCTTTAACCGACAGGCGGTTATTCCAGTCCGGTTCATTCCTCAGCTCGATCGACCCTCCGAATGATCCGCTGCCTGAAACGGTGCCGGAAGAGCCGTGTATTATGCTGACCGACTGGATGCTTTCCACAGGAACAAGTGACAGGTCGGCCGAGCCCAGTGTAAGGGAGTTCAGTTGGAAACCATTCCAGTTAACTGTGGTCTGGCTTGAATTTGTCCCCCGCAGTGTAATACCTGCGGCTGACCCGTTTCCGCCCCTGACATTGATATATGCAGGCGAAATATGATTAATAAGAGCTCCCAGGTCGTCATTGGAAAAGTGGGCCAGGTCAAGTGAATCTGCTGCGGTAACCTTTCTGTTTTCCTGGAAGAAACGAACGCGTGAATGACTTATGGTCACTTCCCCGATATGGTATGTGGAGAGTGTATCATCCTTCATCCCGCCTGAAACACGGGGTATAAACAGAAAAGCAAAAACAAATGAAATAATGAAATATTTTTTCAAAACGGTAAAGGTTTAAATGTTTAACCCGAACATTACTTATTCATCTGATCTGGCAGGTCTTCTGGCTTGCTCCCCTTCTGAACGCCTTCCCGTTATGGGTGTGAGACCCAACAGTGGCAGGTGTGTTCAGAAAGTTAAAAGAGCTTACAGCAGCGGGTACTGCTCAGGAATCCCCGGAAAACCGGGTCACCTGATTCCCTTTTCATCCCAAAGGCAGGTTAAAGCTTTCGGGAAACCAAATCACTGCAAATATAATGAATATTTATTTAAGAGAACAATTTTAAACCTGGCCGGGAAAGTTCATTTAAATAAATCAAAGGGTTTTGGTGTTTTTCAAGGCGGGAGGTTAACATGTTTTTTAGAACATTCTGAACGGGAAAGTTCATTAATTAATAACAAAAGGTTTGGGGTTTTTAAAACCGGCAGGTTAATATATTTTAAAATATTCTGGCCGGACTTTGGTTATTTTTTTAATATTTTTATGGTCATTTTTACAGGGGGGAAAATCGCCTATGGACACAAATGAGGCATATAATCGTATCAAAGAGCTCAGAAAGCAACTTGAAGAACACAATTACAGGTATTATGTACTTGCAGAACCGGTTATAACCGACCGGGAATACGATGAACTGATGGACGAACTGGTGAAACTGGAAAAAGAGTTTCCCCGGTTTGCAGACCCCGGCTCACCGTCACAAAGGGTAGGCAGCGATATTAGCAGTGAGTTTACACAGGTCAGGCACGTTTACCCGATGCTTTCGCTTAGCAACACATACTCGCATGAAGAACTTGCAGATTTCGATGCCAGGGTCAGGAAAAATATAATCGAACCTTTTGAATATGTATGTGAACTGAAATACGACGGAACAGCCGTCAGTCTGACATATGAACGGGGAGCTTTGATCCGTGCGGTTACCCGTGGCGACGGTGTTCAGGGTGATGATGTAACTGCCAATGTAAAAACCATAAGAAGCATTCCTTTAAGACTCAGGGGCAGTGATTACCCTGAATTGTTTGAAATCAGGGGTGAGGTTTTCCTTCCCAGGGAAGGGTTTCTGAAGCTGAACAGGGAGAAGGAGAAGAAGGGCGAAGCGCTGTTTGCCAATCCCAGGAATGCTGCTGCCGGGACTTTGAAGCTGCAGAAATCCTCGCTTGTTGCAAAACGGCCACTCGACTGTGTTTTTTATGCATTGTACGGGGAAGAACTACTGGAAGATACTCACTGGGGAAATCTTATTAAAGCCAGGGAGTGGGGCTTCAGGATCTCCGGAGAAATGAGAAAGTGTGCAAATCTTGATGAGGTTTTTGAATATATTGGGTACTGGGACAAAAACCGGCTGGAGCTGCCATTTGATATCGACGGGATAGTTATAAAGGTCAATTCGCTTAAACAGCAAAAGAAACTGGGGTATACCGCCAAATCCCCACGGTGGGCAATTTCATGGAAGTTCAGTGCCGAAAGGGCTGCAACCATCCTCAGATCAATTGATTTTCAGGTGGGGCGAACCGGGGCAATAACACCCGTGGCCAACCTCGACCCGGTTCCTCTTTCAGGAACCACTGTTAAGCGCGCATCACTTCACAATTCAGATTACATTGAGTTGATGGATATACGTGAAGGCGACACTGTTTTTGTTGAAAAAGGGGGAGAAATCATTCCCAAAATTGTGGGTATTGACAGCTCAAAGCGTCCGGATAGCAGCCAAAGGTTAAAATTCATCGACAAATGTCCGGCATGCGGTGTAAATCTCAGGAAGGACCCTGATGAAGCGCGCCACTACTGCCCGAACCATTCAGGATGTCCGCCCCAGATCAGGGGAAGGTTAAATCATTTCGTAAGCCGCAAGGCAATGAATATAAATATGGCAGATGCAACTGCAGGACAGCTTATATCGGCCGGACTTGTAAGGGATCCCGCCGATCTTTATTCTCTCCGGAAAGAGGATGTAATAAAGCTTGAAAGGTTTGCCCAAAAATCGGCCGAAAATCTTGTAAAAAGTATTGACGAATCGCGTAACAGACCCTATCACAACGTTTTATATGCAACAGGCATACGGTACGTGGGTGAGACAGTGGCAAGAAGACTGGCTGAAAACTTCAGTTCGGTTGATGAGCTGGCATCGGCAGGAGTGGAAATTCTAGCAGAGACTGAAGAGATAGGGGAGAAGATAGCTGCCAGTATTGCTCATTTTTTTGAAGATCCGGTAAACAGGCAGTTTATTGAGAAACTTAAAAGGGCAGGGGTGCAGTTGCAGAGAAGGGATGATAATTTAAATAAACCGGCCGGTGGTGCACTGAAAGGGAAAAAATTTGTTGTTTCAGGAGTGTTTGAAAATTATTCACGGGATGAAATAAAAGAGGTGATCAGGAAGAACGGGGGCTCAGTTGTATCTGCCGTTTCGGCATCTACAGATTTTGTTGTTGCAGGGGAAAATATGGGTCCGGCAAAACTTGAAAAAGCCCGCCGTCTTGGAATCCCGGTTATTTCCGAAAATGAGCTTGAGGAGATTGCCGGTAAACAAAAAAGTTGAGTCTTAATTTTTTAAGAAAAACCCTCTATTTTTTATTAATATTGCAGTTTTACTAATATATTCAAAAAAAATCTCTCTTGCTGGAAAAATTAAAAAATAAAACAGGCCGTTTCGTGATCGGCAGGAAGCTGAAAAAAAGATCACGCAACAGAAAAGTCTGCAACCTCCGGTCAGCCCGTACAGTCGGGATAGTTTTCAAATGCGAAAACAACCATATGTTTGAGGCGGTACACAATTTCGTGAAAAAATGCAGGGATGAGGGGAAGGATGTTTTTGCAATAGGGTATGTTCCTGAAAAAAAGGTTCCCGAAAACTACGTTCTGAGGAAAAGCCTTCATTTCTTCTGTATATCTGATTTGAACTGGTATTACAAGCCTGTTAAACCTTTTGTTGAGGTTTTTATTAATGAAAGATTTGACCTGCTGATTGACCTGAGCGTTAATACTTCATATCCTGTGAAATATATCACCGCTCTTTCAGATTCAGGTTTCAAGGCAGGAAAACGTATGGAAGGCACTGACCATTTAGACTTGTGTATTGACATCAGGGAAAGTCGTGACATTGACTATCTCCTTCAGCAGATAATTCATTATCTTAACTTATTAAACAGTAGCTGAATATGCCAAAAACAAAATTTAAAGGCACTGGAGTTGCCATTGTAACGCCTTTCCGCAGGGACGGCAGCGTGGATTTTTCTTCCATGAGAAAGCTCATTGAACACCAGATCAAGGGTGGTGTGGATTACATCGTTGCTCTCGGGACAACCGGCGAGTCGGTCACCCTCTCAAATGACGAGAAAATTGCAGTTATAAATTTTGTTGTTGATGAAGTTGACGGCAGGATACCTGTTGTTATGGGTGTAGGGGGCAACAACACCCAGGAGGTTGTAAATAAACTGAAAGAGGTTTGTGACGGGAATATCGGGATTGACGGGGTGCTTTCAGTTACCCCCTATTATAATAAGCCCGGACATGAAGGGCTGTGCCTGCATTACAGGGAAGTGGCAAATGCATGTAATCTCCCGGTAATATTGTACAACGTTCCCGGACGAACCGGTGTTAACATGAGTGCAGAAACCACCCTCAAGCTGGCCTGTGAAATAAGCAATATTGCAGGGATAAAGGAAGCTTCTGGCAATTTTAACCAGATAAACCGCATTATAAGGGATAAGCCTGATGGGTTTCTGGTAATATCAGGGGATGACCCTCTTACTGTTCCGATGATATCGCTGGGTGCTTCCGGTGTTATATCGGTTTCCGCAAACACCTTCCCTTTTGAGTTCTCACAGATGGTCAGGCATGCTTTATCGCATAAATTCAGTAAGGCTCAGGCAATCCAGAATGCGTTGCTGGACATAATGGATGCTCATTTTATAGAAGGCAATCCTGCCGGGGTGAAAGCAAGCCTTTGCCTGAAAGGTATAGTGGAGAATAATCTCCGGTTGCCTCTTAACAGGGTTTCTGATACAACATTCAAAAAAATTGAGTCTCTTTTGGAGGATTTTGAAATGATAAAGAAAAACCTGCCGCTTGATAAATCCTGAAGCTTCAGGATTTTTTTGCAGCAGGTTTATTGTAAAAGCTTCCAGGGAAAATGCCTTGCAGGGTTCAAATATCCCTCACCCCGCAAGCCCTTTTATTCAGCGCAGGTATCTGTCCAGCCAGTTGTGGAGCTCTTTGTACCAGAAGATCGAATTTTGCGGTGAAAGTATCCAGTGGTTCTCATCGGGGTAATAAACCAGTCTGGCATCAAGCCCCATCCTTTTGTAAATTCCGTAAACCAGAAGTCCGTGTCCAACAGGCACCCTGTAATCAAGTTCCCCGTGTATTACCAGCATAGGGGAACTGAAATTGTGTGCAAACATTGCCGGATTGGCCGACTGGAGTGTTTCAAAGTCCTCCCATGGCGAGCCGCCGTACTGATATTTTCTGTGCCAGGTATAATCTGCTGAAAACTGCATGTGTATGTTATACACTCCTGCATGGTTCACAAGACATGCATACCTGTCGGTGTGCCCTGCAATCCAGCTTACCATGTACCCACCGTAGCTGCCACCTGTCGCAGCCATTCTTGTTTCATCAATATAGCCCCTTTCCAGCATGTAATCTGTGGCCTTCATTATATCCCTGAAAGGAAGGTCTGCATGTGAGCCGTGGATAGATTTTGCAAATTCCTGCCCGAAGCTGGTTGAACCGTGAAAGTTGGGCATTGCCACAACATATCCGGGTTCTGCAAAAAGGTGGGAGTTCCACCTGTAATGCCACTGGTCGCCGAAAATACTGTGGGGGCCTCCATGGATCATCAGTACAAGGGGATACTTTTTGTTGGGGTCGAATCCGGGGGGATAAACTATGTACATTTGTATATCAACACCATTGGCTCCCTTGTAGGTTACATTTTCAATATTCCCCAGTTCAAGCCCGTCAAGTATTTCACTGTTGACCGAAGTAAGCTGTCTGAAGTTTCTGCCCCTTGTATCTATTGTATATATATCTGCTGGTTTGTTAAGATTATCGTGAGTAAACACCAGTCTGTTATTACCGATCGGTTTTACATTGTTATTGTTTCCGTCACCGATAATTTTGGTATGGTTCCCTCCACCTGAAGGAATTGAAAAAAGCGCCTTTTTTGCCTCATGCTGGGCGTGGAAAAATACTGTATTTCCGTCAGGCGACCATTGCCACTGTTCGCAGGAGAGGTCAATACCCGAAGTTATATTTTTCCTGGTTTCCTCTCTTTTGTCATATACCATCATCTCCACCCTGTCGGCATAAAAATGTGCAGTTTCTCTTGCACCATATAGAATGTAGTTGCCGTCCGGACTGTATACAGGATTGATGTCGTCAGCAGGGTTGTGTTGGGTAATATTTTTCATCTCTCCGCTGCCGTCTGTTTTCAGCAGGAAGATATCGTAATTCAGCTTTTCAAAAGGAGGAGGGGTATTGTTCATTGAAACGGCAATCTCTTCCCCGCACGGGGAGATATCGTATGAAACCCCGCCCATCATATCGAAGTAGTTTGATGTATGAGGCATCAGGTCGGTCACTTTGCCTGTGCCTGTTTCAACTGAAAACAGGCGGGGAAAAAATCCGTCAGTCAGCCACCTGTCCCAATACCGATACATCACATTTTCAGTCACCTTCGCAGTTACCTTGCTTTCCTGCTGCTGCTTCAGTATCTTCTCCAGCTTTTCAAAATCCCCGTTATAGTCAGGGTGAATATTGGCTGCAAAGGCGATCCGTTCCCCGCAGGGAAACCATTTGGGGGCGAATACCCCGACCGGAAGGTCCGTGACCCTTCTTGCCTCGCTCCAGCTTTTCTCCATTATATAAAGCTGGGCAGTACCTCCTTCCCTCCGGCTTATAAATCCGATCTTTTTGCCCTCAGGGCACCAGAAAGGGGATGACTCCCTGCCGGTGAATGTGATCTGCCTTTTTTCCCCGCTTTCATTGTCAAGCAGGTGAATGAAGGTGGATGATGAGTTACTTTCAATGTCATAAGATGTGAGTGCAAAAAGAGTGTATTTCCCGTCAGGGGAAACGGCAGGCGCACCGATACGTTCCATTTTCCACATATCGGTTGCGGTAAAGTTCCTTTTATCCTGTCCGTTTGCATAAAAATGTACAAACAGAAGTGTAAATGTGATCAATAATGCAAATTTTCTCATAACAGCCTGTTTTTAGTTTAACTTATATAAGATACAGAATAATATATAAGAATTATTTGAGAATATAAAATATTGTTTTGGCCTGTTTTTCATTTCTGTTATTGTTCTCAGTTGCCTGTATATGGCACTCCGTTTATAATCCAGTCAGCCGGTTCCATACCCCTGAGATGGTAGTCAAAGTACTCTTTCATCCTTATGGTGTAATCCAGTTTGTTGGGGTATCTTCTCGGGTGATGGGGTTCGTCGCGGTACTGAAGAAATATAACATCTTTTCCTTCACGTCTCATCGCCAGATACAGTTCGATCGACTGTTCCCAGGGAACGGCATCGTCAACGTCGCCATGCATGAGCAGAAGCGGTGTATTGATCTCATTGGCATAGAAAAGTGGAGAATTTTCTATATAAAGGTCTCGTGCTTCAAAAATGGAGTAGCCAATGCGGCTTTGTCCGGTTTCATACTGGAACAGCCGTGCCAGTCCGGTACCCCACCTTATCCCCCCGTAGGCGCTTGTCATATTTGAGACCGGGGCACCTGCAATGGCAGCAGCAAAAATGTCGGTCTGGGTCACTACATATGCAGCCTGATACCCGCTCCATGAATGCCCGTGAAGTCCTATTGCATCGGGGTCGGCAACTCCCATTTCAATTATCTTGTGCATTCCGGGAACCAGGCTCTTCACGGCTGACATTCCGGGCCTGCCGTCAATATAATATACATCCGGCAGGAAAACCACATAACCGTTACTAACGTAATATGCAAAGCATGGCCTGTGGTTTATCACTGTCTGGTTGAACTCGTGCACCCTTTGTGAAAACTGTTCGTAGAAGTAGACAAAAACAGGATATCTTTTATCAGGATCAAAGTCGTCCGGCTTAATTAGTGCCCCCTGCAGGGGAACACCGTCAGCGCTGAGCCATGATACAAGTTCTGCATTACCCCATGCAAACTGATCAAGCTGGTCTCCCAGTGACGATACCTTCACGGGGTTGCGGAAACGCCTGTTTGTGATCCACAGGTCGGGGAACTCGTTATATGTTTCACTGGTGAACATAATGGTGTTTCCGTCATCCGAAGCAGAACGGAGACGTATATTCCTCTCCCGGCAGAACAGTTCATCCACGCCTCTCCTGTCAACTCTTGCCGAGAAAACAGAACGTACCTTTGTCTCTTCGTTGAATCCCTCAATCAGCAATTGCTGGCGCCTTCCGTAAAGGGGTTCCCTTTCAAGATTTCTGATCCTGAAGATAGTTCCGGTATTTCGCCCCTCACCCCGGGTAATATTTTCCGCTTCACCGCTGAGAAGGTTGAAACGCCATATATCGTACTTGTCGTACAGCAGAACCGATTCGTTGTCGTCAACCCAACCGGTCATCCTGTAGCTTGAAGGTTCTGCAGGCCTGTCCATATCCTCATCGAAAAAGGGTACGTCCAGGTCGCCTGTAAGATTCATATACCGGTCTCTTTCTATATCATATACATACCAGTTCCTTTCTTCAAAAAAGAGAAGAAACCTTCCGCATGGTGAAATATTTGCCACATCCTGATTCTCTTTAGCAATAAGCTTCCGCTCGCCGGTTTCCATGTTGAAGAGGTAAACGTCGCGGAACCTTCCTTCCCATGTTATCCTTTTCATGTAAGGTACGCTGCTTGTAGCAAGTGCATACATGCCGTTCCTGTGCGGCTGGAGGTCTGGTACATCCTCGTCGGCCAGGTAAACCAGCCTCTCCCTGTCCATGTGATAGACTGACAACAGGTTCTGGTTGCGTATCCTGTTCCAGGTAGATTTCTCATTGGTCTTTATAAGAGGGTCTTCCCCGTGCCACACATCTATATCTGACTGCTGCTGTATTGAATCCAGAAGGCTTTCGTAAACAGGGTCTTCACTGACAGTCGAAAACCGGCCGGGCCTGAATCCGAAAAACAGGCGCTCACCGTTGTTCGACCAGGTAAGGCTGTTGTTGAAGGGAAGGAACATTTCAGCAGGTGCGGAATTATTGCCGGCTATTTTACGTGGGGATGCACCCTTTTCCCATACAAACAGTTCAGCATTTTCTTCTTTTTCCTTTTTGTCCCTGTCCTGTCTCATATACGCAAGCAGGGAACTCTTTTCAAACCATGTGAAGTTGCCGAACTCCGGATTCCCTGTTGTGTCGATAACTCCACCGGGAGGACTAATATCTGAAAGTGAAAGGTAGTAGAGTCCGTTATTCGCTTTTGCCGTATCATTAAGTGTGTAAACCAGAAGAGTGGAGAGGCTGTCTGCTGTGAATGACTCAACAAATGGGACTGTGACGGTGGTACCTGACCTGAGATCTTTTACAAGCAGATCCGTACCCGCCTCCCTCATTTTGTCCTGTTCGCTTTTGCTGAGAGTAGTATCGGCAACGTAATGGTTGTGGATTAAAAGGTATGAGCCGTCGCTGCTGAACCCTGAACGCCTCACATCATCGAACCTGGTTATGTTTCCCGTTCCGGTTTCGACAAGTGCTGCGCCATTGTTCGGCCTCCGGTTGCCCCTTCTGTTTTCGGTCTCTTCAAACGGGGGAACAACAGTTAACAATCCCCACTCACCGCATACAGAAAAAGAAGGGCGCTCACCTCTTTCAATACGGTATTCAGTGCTGTTGTCTGAGGAGACAATAACACCGTACCCGTCACCGCGGTCGGGTGAAGCATCATAACCTACCCATCTGCCGTCTTCAGACAAAACAGAGTTGCCAATATGCATGAAGGACATCACATCTTCAAGTGTCATCGCACGTTTTTGTGAATGGGCGATGCCTGATGCCGCAAATATGGCGGTCAGAAGCAGAACCGCAAACCTTTTGACCAGGATATACGGCATGTTGGTAATTTGCTTTTGCATAAGTTAAGTTTTAATTGTTTTGTAGTATTTATATAATATCTGTTAGTATTTGAAAAAGCAGATATAATTACGGGTAAAATTAATTATTTCATAAGAAAATATATTTATTAAGTTATTGGCCTTATGTATCTTACCATGACAATATTTTCATTGAATTTTGTGAAGAT